>JAGHSP010000248.1 GCA_018065815.1 Candidatus Sodaliphilus limicaballi
TATATAATCAGGCCTTTTTCCACGAGCGACCGCGGCCTCAACCTAAACCATTACTGCAAAAGTTCCACAGCAAGATGGGTTTATCCTCGCTCATCACGATGTTCCTCACTCGGGCGCTGCCGTCGGTAGTGAGCGTAACGCACCCCTGGCATGCGACATCGTTTAGCGGTATGCTTGCGCGCCACTTGTTGTTGTTCACCCAGTAGGCGCCATGAATCATGAGGCCACGGCAATAGGCATTGCTGTTGCAACGGTCCAGCCCTTTAAGACGCATTGCCCGCGTCATGGTTGCGCCAGGCTCACGTGTCACCTCAAACTTGCCCAGCGATGAGCAATTACTGCCTATCTTGTTGCTGAATACCGGCTTCTCGGCTGTGCTTCCCATTCCCGGTCCATGCATGGCATGCGTCTTGTAGATGACACGCCCCTTTTCATAATCCCAGATGTAAAACCGAGGCTTGCCGCTGATAATGCCATAGTCGGTAAAGAAAGCATAACGCGTGTTCATATCATGAACCCGGGCATACTCATAAGCCAACTCGGCATGCTCTTGCAGCGATGCATTGTCCTCGACCGTGGGCTCTGTTGCATCATTACGACATTGCATGAAGGTAAAGATTGCTACTGCCATTGTTGCCAAAGCAACTGACGCTAGTGATAATAACTTAATTCCTGATTTCATATTAAACAAATTAAAAATTTCACACTGCAAATATACGGCACCATTACCTCGCACGCACAAAATGAAAGCGACCATTGTATGAACGGCCGCTTTCATTGTATCAATCCATCATTAATCACCCTACTTTCAAGAGTCTTTTTCGCTGAGTTCGAGCCAGCGGAGTTCTTTCTCATCGATGAGGTTTTTCACCTCCTCGTAGCGGCGGGCGTGGGTTGCAACGTCGTCTATGGTCTCGCCGCTGGCAAAGAGAGCATCGAGCTGGTCACGCTCGGCTGTGAGATTCTCAAGGTCGGCAGTGAGCTGTTCCAGTTCGCGTTTCTCTTTGTAAGTGAGTTTGTTGCTGTTATCGCGGTTGTTCCACTGCTGCTTGGGCTGTGGTTTAGCTGCCGCTTTGGCCCTCTCCTGTTCGGCCTGTTGCTGGTCGTGGTATTCCTTCCACGCACGATACTCGCTGTAGTTGCCGGGGAAATCCTTGATGTGTCCCCCACCCTGGAACACCCATGTGTGGTCCACGGTGCGGTCCATGAAGAATCGGTCGTGAGAGACGACTATGACGCAACCCTTGAACTTGGCAAGGTAGTCCTCAAGTATGCCCAGCGTGGTGATGTCAAGGTCGTTGGTTGGCTCATCGAGGATAAGGAAATTGGGTTTACGCATGAGCACAGTTGCCAGGTAGAGCCGGCGGCGCTCACCACCGCTCAACTTCGCAATGGGCTTCTGCTGGTCGCGGGCGGTGAAGAGAAACAGGTTGAGGAACTGCGACGCGGTGTAGTGGTTCTTCTCGTCGAAATAGACAACCTCGGCTATGTCGCGCACCGCGTCAATGACTTTCTTGTCCTCGGCAAAAGCGATACCCTCCTGGCTGTAGTAACCGAAGCGCACTGTCTCGCCTATCTCAAACTCTCCGCTATCGGGAGCCAGCTGCCCAAGAAGCAACTTGATAAACGTGGACTTGCCCACCCCGTTATCGCCCACAATGCCTAGTTTCTCATAGCGAGCGAAGGTGTATTCAAGGCCATCAAGTATCACCTTGTCGCCAAATCGCTTGCTCACCGAGTGGGCGGTGAATATCTTGTTGCCTATATAGGTTGAATTGACATTAAGTTCCACCTCACGGTCGTCGCGGCGCACACGAGCGCGGTCTTGCAGGTCGTAGAAAGCATCGATGCGGTACTGTGCCTTGTGAGCACGAGCCTGGGGCTGGCGACGCATCCAGTCGAGCTCGGTGCGCAGCAGGTTGCGAGCCTTCTCCACCTGCGCAGCTTGTGTCTCAAGACGCTCGGCACGCTTCTCCAGGTAGTAGTTGTAGTTGCCGTCGTAGGTGTAGATCTGCTGGTCGTCCATCTCAATGATGCGGTTGCAGATGTTGTCGAGGAAATAACGGTCGTGCGTCACCATGAGCAATGCCATGGTACTGCGTCGCAGGTATTTCTCGAGCCACTCTATCATGTCGATGTCAAGGTGGTTAGTGGGCTCGTCGAGGATGAGCAGCTGCGGCTCGCTGATGAGCACCTGCGCCAGTGCCACACGCTTGATCTGACCGCCCGACAGCGTGCTCACCGACTGGGTGAAATCGTCAATCTTGAGCATAGACAGAATCTGCTTGAAGCGATCCTCATAGTCCCATGCGCCGGCATTGTCCATGGCTTGGATAGCAGCCGTCATAGCATCGGCATCGCCGCCGTTCAGGGCCGCCTCATAGTCGCGCACGGCTTGCGACATCTTGTCCTCGCCATGCAGGCAAGCCTCGATGACAGTCTTGGCACCGTCGAAGGTTGGAGTCTGCGGCAGATAGCCCACACGCAGGTTATTGCGGAAGGTTATCGTACCCGAGTCTTGGGTATCAACGCCAGCAATGATGCCGAGAAGCGTAGATTTGCCCGTACCATTCTTGGCGATAAGGCCTATCTTCTCACCCTCATCCACTCCGAGCGAAATATTCTCAAAGAGCACATCAGCTCCAAACGACTTGGTCAAATTCTCAACTTGCAGGTAAACAGCCATCTTTTATAAAAGTGTAAAAGTTTAAAAGTTTAAAGGTTTAACTTATTATCAAGGGATCGTTTAAGTAATGATAGCAATACAGCCACGTGATTAAACTTTGGCCTCATTTCTGCCATGTCATTTTCTGTGATATAACCAAGGTCTTGTGCGGTTTGGAGCTGGCAAAAGGATTCAGTCAAACTACCAAAAGCAATTTCTATAAAATGTATTTTTTCTTTTATTGAATTTCTTCCTGTTCCTTCTGCTATATTACTAGTTATAGAAATGGCAGAACGTCTTATTTGAGAACCCAAAGCATATCGTTCTTCAATGGGAAATTTATTTTGAAGATGATATATATCACGCACAAGTATTCTGGCATGCTGGTACACATCAAGTTTTTCAAAGGCAAACTGTCGTTCTTGTTCCATATATAAG
>JAGHSP010000103.1 GCA_018065815.1 Candidatus Sodaliphilus limicaballi
AGTCAGGCACTTGATTTCTATTCCTGCGGGACTTGCCCGCATGAATGTAGTGAAATTCCTGGGCTACACATTTGTGGGTGCTGCGTTATGGAACTTCGTGCTTGCTGGCATGGGATATCTGCTATATATGGCTGTGCCCGACGAGAACAAATTCTTTGATGCACTGGAACACTATAATGGATATGTGAAGGCCGTGGGATATTTTTTGATTCTTCTCATTGCGATATACATATATTATAAGTATAAGAAAAACAAGCAAGCCTCTAAAGATTACACAAAATGATAGTTTCACCTTCTTTGCTCTCGGCCGACTTTGCACACCTGGCCGATGATATAGAAATGCTAAATGCCAGCGAGGCACAATGGATTCACTTGGATATCATGGACGGTGTGTTCGTGCCTAACATTTCGTTTGGTTTTCCTGTCATCAAGTCAATTCAAGGACTAGCTCGCAAGGTGCTTGATGCTCACCTGATGATTGTTGACCCTATCAAGTATGTTGACCGCGTGCGTGATTGCGGCGCCCAGATCATGACTGTGCACTACGAGGCATGCGAGGACATCAATGCCACGATTAAGGCAATAAAGCAAGCGGGAATGAAAGCAGGCGTGTCAATCAAGCCTGCAACACCGCTTGACGTGCTTGACGGTTTGCTCAATGATATCGATTTGGTCTTAATCATGTCGGTTAATCCTGGCTTCGGTGGGCAGAAGTTTATGCCTGAGTCTATCGAACGCGTCTTAGCGCTCAAGTCAATGATTAAGGATGCCGGAGCTGATGTGATTATCGAGGTAGATGGCGGCGTCAACGAGACAACTGGTGCGCAACTCGCTCAGGCCGGTGCCGATGCACTAGTGGCTGGAAGCTACGTTTTTGCAGCCCCGAGTCCCGAACAAGCAATTATAACTCTAAAAAATCTGTAAATAAAATGGCAAAGATATTGATATGCGTTGACTGCCAGTATGATTTCATTGAGGGTGGCAATCTTCCTGTAGATGGCGGCACCCAGGCACTTGATTATCTGGCACGTTATGTGGCTGATCATTCTAACGAATATGATTGTGTGGTGATGACACTGGATTGGCATCCGGGAAACCATTGCTCTTTCACCGAGAACGGAGGCATCTGGCCTAACCATTGTGTGCGTTATACCCGTGGTGCTTCAATATATGATCCGCTCGCGAAAGCACTGCCAGTTGAGAAAACTGTCTTTTTTGAGAAAGGTTGCAAAGTAGACAAGGATGAATATTCATTTCTGGGCAACCGCAAGAATGTAAACCGATTTGCAGACATCATTGATTCGTTGCGGCCTGATGCCATCGACGTGTGTGGCATAGCTGGCGACGTGTGTGTGATGAACACAATCAAGGATTTGCTGTCGTTGGAATCGTTGCCTTGCATCAATGTCATCATGCCTGCGGTGGCGAGTCTCAACGACGACACGTTTGCCCAGTTTGTAGCCGAGCAGCACATGAACATTGTGAGATAAAAATGGTTGCATTGTTAATTTGTTGATTATTTTTCGTAAAATCGTTGCTCCACTCATAAATTTTATGTAATTTTGCACCGCAATAGGGAATTGATACCTTATTAGCATGACTTTGGAAAGATGCCGGAGTGGTCGATCGGGGCGGTCTCGAAAACCGTTGTACCTTCGGGTACCGTGGGTTCGAATCCCTCTCTTTCCGCTGTAGAGGACTGGTTCTCATTGAACTGGTCCTTTTTTTTTATTTGACTAGCATGAACGAAATGGTGTTCATAACCGTGACATTGCAGGGTGTCGCGACAAGCCTTTGTTTGCATTGCCGTTGTGTAAATAGCAGTGAGGTGAACATGAAAGTAGGAGATAAACACCTGTGACTGGTGTTTACCTCCTACTAGATGATAGAGGAATTTATCCTGTAAGATATTAATCTTCGTTGTTTGCTTCTTCGTAAGCCTTGAGGAGTTTCTCCTGTACATCGGCGGGAACGAGTTCGTAAGAAGCGAACTTCATGCTGAACGATGCACGGCCACCAGAGATAGAGCTGAGAGCGGTTGAGTAGCTAGCCATCTCTTTCAAAGGTATCTTAGCCTTGATGCGCTCAAGACCGTTGCTTGATGACATATCCATCATGATACCACGGCGTCCCTGAAGGTCGCTCTGTACACCACCCATAGCGTCGCTGGGGAGAAGAATCTCAACATCGTAAACGGGCTCGAGAACCTTGGGGTTAGCAGCCTTGAATGCCTCGCTGAATGCGTGGCGAGCAGCAAGTACGAATGAGATTTCATTACTATCTACCGGGTGCATCTTACCGTCGTAGATGCAAACGCGCACGTCGCGAGCATATGAACCGGTGAGGGGACCTTGCTCCATGCGGTCCTTGATACCCTTAACGATAGCGGGGATGAAACGTGCGTCGATAGCACCACCCACGATACAGTTGTAGATAACGAGCATGCCGCCCCAATCCATGGGAATCTCCTGCTTGTCCTTGATGTTCATCTTGAACTCCTGGTTGCCGAAACGGTAAACATCGGGATCGGGATCGCCTTCGCGGAAGGGTTCTACGATCAGGTGAACCTCACCGAATTGACCAGAACCACCTGGCTGCTTCTTGTGACGATAGTCGGCACGTGCAGCCTTGGTGATAGTCTCGCGATAGGGAATCTTGGGCTCGATGTACTCTACCATGAGCTTCTCGTTGTTCTCGAGACGCCACTTGAGTGTGCGCAGGTGGAATTCGCCCTGACCAGAGATGATGGTCTGCTTGAGTTCCTTAGACTGCTCGATGAGCCATGTGGGATCCTCCTCGTGCATGCGGTTGAGCAGTGAACCGAGTTTCTCGATCTCGCTCTCGTTGAGGGGCTTGATAGCGCGCTGATACTTGGGAGCGGGATATTCGATATAGTCAAACATGTTCTCGCAGCCCTTGTCGTTAAGGGTGTTGCCACGACGAACGTCTTTGAGCTTAACGGTTGCAGCGATATCACCAGCGTGAACCTCGTCAACGGTCTGCTTGTTCTGACCGCAAACAACGTTGATCTGAGCGATACGCTCCTTGCTACCGCGGTTAGCGTTATTAAGGTCTGTACCAACCTTGAGTGTACCTGACATTACCTTGAAGTAAGAAACCTCACCAATGTGGGGCTCGATAGTGGTCTTGAAGAAGAACAGGCTAACGGGGCCGTTGGCATCGGGCTTAACTTCTTCGCCCTCGGTGTTAGGTATGCCCGGCATGTCGCAGGGAGAGGGAACAATATTAGCAAGAACCTCGAGCATGCGGTCAACGCCCATGTTCTTCTCACCGCTGACGCAGATAACGGGGATGATGCTGCAAGAAGCGATGCCCTTGAGCAGACCTTCCATTGTCTCTTCCTCGTTGAGTTCCATTTCCTCGAAGAACTTCTCCATCAGAGCGTCGTCGCTACCAGCAGCAGCCTCCATGAGTTCAGCCTTGAGCTCCTCAGCCTTGTCGGCTGCAGATGCATCAATGTCGCTTACAGTTGCCTTACCGCCGTCGGGGCCATAAGTGTACTGCTTCATGGTCAGGAGGTCAACGATAGAGTTGAAGCCGGTTCCGCTAGTCACGGGGAACTGAATGGGAACAACCTTGTTGCCAAACGCTTCCTTCAACTGGCTGAGCACGTTGTCAAAGTCGCTCTTCTCAGCTTCAAGCTTGTTAATGGCCATAATGAGGGGCTTGTTCAAGCCTGATACTGTGCGGTATTGGTTCTGAGTACCAACCTCAACACCATACTGACCGTCAACGAGCATAAGGGCAGCGTCGGTTACATTAAGAGCTGTAACAACATTGCCTGCGAAGTCGTCCATACCCGGGCAATCGATGAAGTTGATCTTCTTGCCCGCTCTTTCAGCATAGAGCAGAGTTGAGAATACTGAATAACCGTACTCTTTCTCTACGGGGAAATAGTCGCACACTGTGTTGCCATCGGTAACTTTACCGCGACGGTTAACAACACCACACTCAAAAAGGATAGACTCGGCCAGTGTGGTCTTACCCGAGCCCTTACCACCAATCAGTGAGACATTCTTGATCTCATTGCTTTTGTAAACTTTCATGTACTGTATTAGTGAAATTTAAAATGTTTATTGTTTACAGTTTATTGTTCGCAAAGCCGTGAACTCGACTTGTTGAGTCCACTTTGCCTTTTGAGTGTACAAATTTAATAAAACAATATGAAATAAACTAGGTAATTTTGAAAAAATCGCATTTTATTTATACTTTTGTAACAAAAAAATGCGATAAACCCTATTATTATGGCAGGAATCTATGTTCATATCCCGTTTTGCAAGCAACGATGCGCCTATTGCGATTTCTACTCGACGGTGCAGCATCACCTCGTTGGCTCATATGTTGAGGCAGTGGTTGCCGAGGCCCGCATGCGGCAAATTGAGGGGGAAATAAAGACGCTGTATCTGGGTGGCGGAACTCCCTCTCAACTGCCAGTGCAGCATCTGTGCAGTCTTGTTGACGGCTTGAGGCAAGCCCTCGACTTGTCGCATGTCGATGAATTCACGGTGGAGGTGAATCCCGACGACGTGTCGCATGAGTTTGCCGCGTCTTTGGCCGGCATGGGTGTGAACCGAGTGAGCATGGGTGTGCAGAGTTTCATTGACGAGGAACTTGCGGTTATCAACCGCCGTCATGATGCGCGGGGTGCGCTGGATGCGATTCAAGCATTGCGTGGTGCGGGCATTACCAACATAAGCATTGACCTTATCTATGGATTGCCCAGGCAGACGATGATGTCGTGGCAAAAAACTTTGGGTACTGCATTGGCAGTCAGACCGCAACACATATCGGCTTACAATCTCAGCTATGAGCGAGGAACAAGGTTATGGCTGATGCGTGAGCGTGGCGAGGTGGTCGAGGCCGACGACAAGACCTGTGTGGAGATGTATGACTTGCTCACATCAATGCTTGGTGAGGCGGGGTATGAGCACTATGAAATATCTAACTTCGGCCTGCCAGGCTTCCATTCTAGGCACAACTCGTCTTACTGGGACTTCACGCCTTACATGGGGCTAGGTGCTTCGGCCCACAGCTTCGACGGGAAGAACAGATCTTATAACCCGCCGTCGTTGACCGATTATATTAATTGTGTTTCCTCGGGAAAGTTGCCAGGTGTGGTCGAGGAAGCAGAGTGGTGGGAGCAATATGACGAAATGGTGATGGTTGCTTTAAGGACCTCGCGAGGCTTGCTGCTAGAAGATGTGGCATGCAGGTTTGGCGACAAGGCATTGAAGCACTTATTGTCAAATGCTAAACAATATTTTGATAATGGTCAGCTCGTTTGCAGTAATGGACGCATTTCTATTCCCGAGGCATCATTCATGATGAGCGATGGCATAATCAGGGACTTGATGTGGTGATGTCAATGTCCTGTGTTGAGCACCTTGGAAAACCTCAACTGACTCTTTAATACCGGGTATTTAACGGTAAGTATGACACCATTTTCAATGGTCGCCTGTATATCTTCACTTAAACGCTCGAATGTTGAGTCAATCCATGTGGCTCGGAACACTCCGTTAAACATCGTTTTGCTCAATGTGCCTTTAAGCATGAATGGACGCCATGATGTTTGGTTGGTCTTTGCTCCCTCTATATAGATAATGTCATATCCTTGGTTTTCGTTGGCAACTAGGGCTAGGGTATAAGTCCCTCCCATTCTTACCCATTTGTCTTCTAGGTCACGATCCAGATAGACCCAATATCCCTCGACGGGGTCGGTCGATCGCATGAAGAGCTTATCGAGTTTATCCTTATCCCACTTGGTGCTTATCTTGACGGTTTTGTCATTGCTGAACGAGGCCATTGTGCGCTCGATGGAGAGTTGTGTTCCGGGACCAGCCACTATCCCCGCGTGGTTGTATTGATTGCTGCGTTCCACATTAGCTTTGAGCACCTGCTGCGGTTTCTTGCGCCCCATGGATACTGTGATTGTGTTGCATGTGAGTGTAGCGTTGAGCACGTTAGCCTTGTCGTAGAGATCAATGCCTTTGTCAAGCGTTGCTGTTGCAATGGTTGTGTAGCCAGTGCTAGTGTATTGGGTCAGCGACAATTTCAGAGTGCGTTCGCTTGTTATGTCGTTGTGCTTACTGCTGTTGTCGCTTACACATTCCACTACTATCATATCTCCGCTGGGTGTAATGTCTAATGCAATGCCCCACATGGGCTTATTGATTAAGACCGTCGATCCGTTGTCGCTTTTCACTTTTGCAGACTTTCCTGGTCGATTGTTAGGCAGGGATAGTTTCACTGTGTAGCTGTAATCATGGGGCAGGGCAGTGGAATCGAGCAACACAAGTTGCTCGTTGCTGGCATTGTTCACTTCTAGCGTACCTTTGTCGCTAATTGTGAAGGCTTGCTTGTTGCACGACAACGATGCAAACTTGTTGCCCTTGTGCGAAATTCTTGTGGTGGCGCAAGAAGCTATGCTTATAAGCAATGCGAGGATGGATAAGAAATAACGTGTCATAAATCTCGTGAAATAATCGTTTGCAAAATTAAGTCATTTTCGGGGCTATTGCAAAAAAAACAGTGATAATGCCTCAATTATCGCTATAAGTTTTCAATAGTAATGCCTTAAATTTTAATTTGTGCCGATTTTTGAGTAACTTTGCACAAATTTTATGTGTTATAGACTAATGAAAAGAATTAAAAATTTAGTTTTACTGTTGTTACTTGCAGTTGCTTCAACAGTAAACGCTCAAGATGCTCCGAGCCCGCAGGTAGAGCCCACAGTAGAAAATACTGACACGGTGGCCAAGCATCGCAACATCATTCAGAAGATTGTTGATTATGTTAATGATAAGGATAATAGTTCGCTAGAAAAGAAAGGATTGAGCTGGAGTTTCATTGGCGGTCCTTACTATTCGTCGGACGTGAAGTTTGGTGTCGCAATCACTGGTACTGCCAACTATCGCTTAAAGGGGTGTGATCCTTCTATGCAGCCGTCATTTGCCTCGGCCTATGCCACGATTTCAACCAAAGGTTTCTGGACAGTGGGTATGGAGGGCACTACTTTCTTTGCCCAGGATAAGAGCCGTCTCAATTATGAGATGTCGTTTGCTTATGCACCCCGCAACTTCTGGGGAATGGGATATGAGGCAGGCAGCATTGACTCGATGTCGGTTAACCTGAAACAGAATGAGGCGCGTGTCCACTTGGAGTATGTGATGAAACTGATGCCCAATTTCTTTATTGGTCCGTCGGCCGAGTGGATTTATGATAAGGCAGGCACAATGGAGCGTCCCGAATTGCTTGCTGGTCAAGACCGTGTAGTGCGGAACTATGGACTTGGATTCACTGTTCAGTATGACTCGCGCGATTTGATTACTAATGCGTCTCGTGGTGTTTATGTTCACCTGAACACTATGTTTAAACCCAAGTTTATGTGGAACAAATATGCTTTCACGACAGTGGATTTCACTACGAGCTACTATCACACCGCATGGCGTGACGCTATTATTGCCGGCCAAGTGTGCACAAAGTTCAACTTTGGCAATCCGTCATGGGCAAGCATGGCTCTCTTGGGCGGCAACGAGATGATGCGTGGTTATTACAAGGGACGTTTCCGCGACAAGCACATGGCATCGGCTCAGGTGGAGCTGCGTCAGCACATTTGGCGTCGCAACGGTGTCGTGGTGTGGGGCGGTATAGGCAACGTGTTTCACGACGGTGAATCATTCAAGAAGCACTGGTTGCCCAACTACGGTATCGGTTACCGTTGGGAGTTCCGCAAGAGAATGAATATCAGATTAGATCTCGGATTTGGCAAGCATGGTCAGTCGGGCGTAATTTTTTCAATGAATGAAGCTTTTTAAAAAAATTAAAGGATTGTTTTTGAGCCAGAAACTGATGTTCTGGCTTTATTTGGGCATGCTTGTTCTGCCCAACATAATGATGTTTTTTACCGAGTCGACCGGAACGCTCACACGTGTCGTCCAGATTGTGTTGCCACTGGCTATCTACTGGTTTGCGATGACTCTTAACGGCAAGCCCGGCAAGATGTTCTGGTGGTTGTTCTTGCTCATCTTCATCGATGCTTTCCAGGTGGTTCTGCTATATCTCTTCGGTGAGTCGCCCATTGCGGTGGATATGTTCCTCAACGTCACCACGACCAACGTCACCGAGGTTGACGAGTTGCTGGGCAACCTCATTCCCGCTGTTGCATTTGTGTTTGTTCTCTATGGCGGCGGCATTATCTTGTCGTTTGTGTCGATAAAGAACAAAGAGGTGCTCACATCTGTATTTAGAAAATTCCAACGCAAGTGTGCAATGTGTATCATGGCTATTGCTGTGGTATTGCTCGGTGTAAATTTCTTCATCGACAAGAATTTTGTTTTCCAGGACGACCTTTTCCCATTCAATGGGTGTTATAACTTTGGACTGAGCGTGCAGCGTTTCGTTAAGGGCAATAATTACCTTGAAACCGCGCAGAAGTTCACTTATAACGCTCATTCAGAGCGCCCTGATTCGGTATCGGAAGTCTATGTGCTTGTCATCGGCGAGACGGTGAGGGCAACTAATATGGGAATATGCGGTTATGAACGCAACACCACGCCCAGGCTCTCGGCAATGGGCAGCAAGATTGCTGTATTCAAGGACGCCATCACCATGTCTAACACTACCCACAAGAGTGTGCCGTTGCTGCTTTCGCCTGTGGCTAGCGAGAAATTTGACAGCCTTTACACGCAGCGTGGCATCTTCACCGTGTTTAACGAGGCTGGTTACAAAACTGCGTTCCTGAGCAATCAAGCGCGCAATCACTCGTTTATCGACAACCTGGGCAGCGAGGCACAGGATGTTGTGTTTGCGCAAGACAACACTACCGTGGGCAATGTGCTCAATGATGACGTGTTGCTAGGTCTTTTTAACCAGCGAATCAAGCAATACAAGGGCGGCAAGATGTTTATTGTGCTGCACTGCTATGGGTCACACTTCAAATACACCGACAGGTATTCTGACACCGAGCGAACATTCACCCCCGACGAGATTCCGTCGGCCAAGGCTGAACATCGTCCTAATATTATCAACGCCTATGATAACACTATCGTGAAAACCGATAAGTTCTTGACAGAAATCATGTCGCGTCTTGACTCGCTTCATGTGCCGTCGGCCTTGATATTCACAAGCGACCATGGCGAGGATATCTTTGACGACGAGCGTGGGCGCTTCCTGCATGCTTCGCCCATACCCACTTATTACCAGCTGCACGTGCCGCTCGTGGTGTGGGGTTCAGATGCTTACCGCACACAGTATGCAGCTAAATGGGAAACTCTGCAATCAAATACTTGTAAACCCGTGTCAACCAGTATGGTCGTATTCCACACCTTGCTTGACATGGCTGGCGTCAAGGCAAAGCATTACGTGCCCGAGCATGCAGTGAGCAATGAGGCGTTCAAAGTTACTCCTCGCATGTATGTCAACGACCACAACGAGTTCCGCACGATGGATAATGCCGGACTCAAGAAACTCGACGTGGAGCAAATGAGCAAGCGACACATGATGTATCCATGACATTTGATACCCTGCGCATTACGCTGGTTTAGAAGATAAAACCGCGGACACAGGCTTCAAGCATGTGCCCGCGGTTTTCGGTGTTTTATAGCACAATCTTCGCTAGTGTTGATAACTTTTACTGTCTTTTGTTTGATTAAGTATTGTTTTTTGTGTAACTTTACAAACTGAATTATTTACAAAAGACACATAGATATATATGATACCATTTGTACATTTACATGTTCACTCTCAATATTCAATCCTGGACGGTATGTCATCTATCCCCAAGATGGTAGATAAGGCCGTTGCTAACGGGATGAAGGGTATGGCGCTTACCGATCATGGCAATATGTTCGGAATCAAGGAATTTTTTGACTACTGCGGGAAAATTAATAAAGGTAGGAAAAAAGAGGGGTTAGAACCGTTTAAACCGATTTTTGGTTGTGAAATGTATGTCGCAAGGCATAACAAGGAGGACATGGTGGCTGCTAATGGCGACCGTGGCGGTAACCACTTGATTGTGCTTGCCAAGAATTTTAATGGCTATAAAAATCTTATCAAGCTGGTTTCTAGGGCTTGGACTGATGGCTTTTATGGCCGTCCCCGTACCGACCATAAAGACCTAATGGAGTTTCATGAGGGTCTAATTGTGAGTGCAGCTTGCTTGGCAGGCGAGCCTCACGAATACATTCGCCGTGCTTTGCGTTTGGGCAGGTATGCCAACGAGCCTCTCACTCCCGAAGAGCTTTTCCAAAAGGCTGATGATGCGGTGAAATGGTATAAGGATTTGTTTGGCGAGGATTATTACATGGAATTGATGCGCCACAAGGTGACAAATCCCAGTATTCTCGCTAATCGCGAGACCTACGAGGAGCAGATTGCGATTGAACCATACCTGATCAAGCTTGCTCGCAAATATGACATCAAGATCATCTGCACTAACGATTCTCACTTTGTGGATGAAGATAACGCCGAGGCTCATGATCACCTGCTTTGTCTTTCCACAGGCAAGGACTTGAATGATCCTAACCGCATGCGTTATTCTAAACAAGAGTGGTTCAAGACGCAGGAAGAGATGAATGAAATCTTTGCCGACATTCCTGAAGCTCTCAGCAACACGCTTGAAATCATCGACAAGGTTGAAACCTACGATATTGACAGCAACCCCATCATGCCATTCTTCCCCATTCCCGAAGACTTCGGTACAGAAGAAGAATGGAGGCGCAAATATACAGAGGAAGACATTTTCAAGGAGTTTACTTCCGACGAAAATGGAATGAACCCCATGCCACGTGAAGAGGGCGAGGCCAAGATTAAGAAACTTGGTGGCTATGACAAACTCTACCGCATAAAGTTTGAAGCCGACTATCTTGCTAAACTTGCTTACGAAGGAGCGCAAAGGATATATGGCTCGGGTACTTCTGACAACATCACCGCCGATAAGCTGATAGTTGGTTCTTATGGCATCCCAGCCGACGTAGAGGACCGAATAAGGTTTGAGCTCCACATCATGAAGACCATGGGTTTCCCTGGTTACTTCCTTATTGTGTCAGACTTTATCAATTCTGCTCGCGAGAAACTGGGTGTGTGGGTAGGTCCCGGTCGTGGATCTGCGGCAGGTTCGGTTGTTGCTTACTGCCTGGGTATTACCAAACTCGACCCATTGAAGTATGACTTGCTTTTTGAGCGTTTCCTCAACCCCGACCGTATCTCACTCCCCGATATCGATACCGATTTCGATGACGATGGACGTGGAAAAGTGTTGCAATGGGTAATGGATAAATATGGGCATGAGAATTGCGCCCACATCATTACTTACGGTACCATGGCGGCAAAGAACTCCCTCAAAGATGTTGCCAGGGTAGAGCAGGTGCCTCTGGGCGTTGTTAATGCCTGGTGCAAGGCGATGCCCGACAGACTGCCCGACGGCATGAAACCAAAGCTTGCCAATTATCTGAAGTGCACGCCAGAATTGCAGAATGCAGCGTCTTCGCCAACCGAAAATGAACGCAACACGATCACCTATGCGCAGATGCTTGAAGGAACCGTTCGCAATACGGGTATCCATGCTTGCGGATTCATCATCTGCCGCGACCCGATATCTGACCACGTTCCGGTGTCAACTGCCGATGACCCTGATTTCCCCGAACTCAAAACTGCCGTGACGCAGTATGACGGCCATGTGATTGAATCTACTGGCCTCATTAAGATGGACTTCTTGGGATTGAAAACCCTGTCGGAGATGAAGGAGTGCGTGAAGTTGGTTAAGAAGACGCTTGACATAGACGTGGATCTTGACCATATCCCTATTGATGATGAATTGACCTACAAACTGTATCAAGAGGGGCGCACGATAGGCACATTCCAGTTTGAGTCGGCTGGTATGCAGAAGTATCTGCGCGAGTTGCATCCCACTGTGTTTGAAGACCTTATTGCGATGAATGCGCTTTATCGTCCGGGACCTATGGATTATATTCCTTCATTTATCGCCCGTAAGAATGGCAACGAGCCCATCACTTACGATATCGACTGCATGGAGAAGTACCTTAAAGACACATACGGTATCACTGTCTATCAGGAGCAGGTGATGTTGCTGTCACGACAACTTGCTAATTTTACCCGCGGCCAGTCAGACGCACTGCGTAAGGCAATGGGTAAGAAGAAAAAGGATATCGTTGACCAGATGAAGCCTCTCTTTATCGAGGGTGGCAAGAAGAACGGCCATGACCCCGAGATCTTGAATAAGATCTGGGCCGACTGGGAAAAGTTTGCTTCTTATGCGTTCAACAAGTCGCATGCCGCATGTTATTCCTGGGTGGCTTACCAGACTGCATATCTCAAAGCCCATTATCCGGCGCAGTTCCTTGCGGCACTAATGACTCGCCGCAAATCGGATATTAAGGAAATCTCAAAGCTGATGGATGAATGTAAGTCTATGGGCATACGTGTGTTAGGCCCCGACATTAACGAGTCATTTATCGATTTCTCTGTTAATGCAAAGGGTGAGATACGCTTTGGCCTAGGAGGTATCAAGGGCGTGGGCACCAGTGCCGTAGAAGCGGTTATCGCCGAACGCCAAAAGAGCGGTCCGTTCAAGGATATCTACGATGTGGTCGAGCGCGTTAACCTGAGCTCTTGCAACCGCAAGGCCATTGAGTCGTTTGCCTATGCTGGTGCATTTGATTGCTTTAACGAAATCAAGCGCGAGGATTTCTTTGAAAAGAATATCAAGAACGAGACTTTCAGCGAAGTTCTTGTCAGGTTCGGACAGAAATTCCAAGCTGGTTCCGATACTATGACAGGGTCGCTCTTTGGTGACCTGGAACCCATCGAGATTGCCAAGCCGCCCATCCCCAATGCCGAGCGATGGAACACCATGATTCTTCTCGACAAGGAGCGTGAACTGGTGGGTATGTATCTCTCGGCACATCCGCTCGACGACTATTTCCTTGAGATGAAATATGGTTGCAATCTTGAACTTGCATCGCTTGAGGAAGTGCAGAAAGAATATGCCGAGACCGGCAAGCCCATCATCGTGGGTGGCATTGTCACCGAGTTTGCCTCGGGTATGACCAAGCGCGGGAACCAGTATGGCCGTCTCAAAGTAGAGGATTACAGCGGCTCCTTTGAATTTATGCTCTTTGACAGGGATTATCTTGAGTTTGCCAAGTTTGGCCAAATCGGTCTTCCAGTTATTATAAACGGAGGATTCCAGAAGAGCAAGTTCAACGACAGGATTAGCTTTAAAATCAGATCCATCGACTTGCTCACAGAGAAAAAAGGCAAGATGGTGCATAGCATCAAGATTTATCTCAACGACGATGATATTTCGAAGATGAATGTCATCAAGGACCTGATGACCGAGTCAACCGAGAATCGCTGCGACCTTTTCTTTACTATTACCGACTGCCGCAACATGCGTTCGGTTGAATTAAAGTCAAAACTGAAGATACCATTGAGCAAGAAGGTCGTGGAAGCTCTTCAGGACTTGGATATGAAGTTTGAAATCAATGTTTAACAATTAAAAATAAGATTATTATGGCAATTCAATTTAATGACGAGAATCTCCAGCAGGCTATTGAAACTGGTCAGCCAGTAGTGGTTGACTGCTGGGCAGAGTGGTGCGGACCTTGCAAGAGCCTTGCACCCATTGTGGAAGAACTTGCTGCCGAGTATGAAGGCAAAGTAGTGATAGGCAAGTATGACATTGAGCAAGACGGCGATTTCCCCATGGACAACGGCGTGCACAGCATCCCCATTGTATTGTTCTTCAAGAACGGCAAGCGTGTTGACAAGCACGTGGGCTTTGCAGCAAAAGACGCTCTCAAAGCCAAAATCGACGCCCTCCTGTAAACACTCAACTATTCAGCAAAGGGATAATCTCACGCAGATTTCGTTTTGAGAAAATGATAAGTTTATTTTTGCAGAAAAATCAGTGAAATCTGCGTGGGATACTTCCAAAAAGAGAAATTCTTGGTGTGTAGTAACTTAAATGTAAACATTATGAGAAATTTGTTCTTACTATTAGTGATGCTGTGTGGCATGTGTGTCCAGCAAGCAAACGCCCAGGCACTTCGTTGTGATGTAAATGGCGATGGGTGTGTTGATATGAGTGATGTCAATGAGGTTATTAATACAATACTTGGTAAAAAAATCGTTGATACTCACGAGTTTGTTGACCTTGGTCTCCCCGGAGGAGTATTGTGGGCAACTTGCAACATCGGAGCCGAGAATCCCGAGGACTATGGTAAGTACTTTGCTTGGGGTGATACCATTGGCTACACCAGGGACGAGGACCACAATTTCTACTGGACAACCTACAAGTGGTGCGATGGCCGTTATGATAATATGAACAAATACTGCACAGATTCGGGCTATGGAACTGTAGATAACAAGGTCATACTTGATCCCGAGGACGATGCGGCTACTGCCTGCTGGGGCAGCAACTGGCGCATGCCCACCTTGCAAGAGATAAGTTACCTTTATGATGACAATTACACCTCTACCGAGTGGGCAACAGTGAATGGTGTTGATGGTTGCATGATAACAAGCAAGAGCAACGGCAATAGCATGTTCCTCCCTGCTACTGGCTATCGCAGCGACACCGACCTTAGTTTCACTGGTACCTACGGCTTTATCTGGACTCGAGAACTCAACGTGAATGATAACTCGGGTGCTAATGTCCTATACATCTATGCGGGAGGCATTATTAACAGGAACGGCGACAACCGTTACTACGGAATCCCTGTAAGGGCAGTGCGAGTTCTGTCAGAATAAGGACTCGGTTACGATGCAGTGCGGCCCCTGCCGAGGCTGATTAGGTAGACTACTTTCCTTCCGACGGTCTGCTATTTGTCCGACGGTCTTGCGACCGCCGGTTACGATGCAGTGTGACGGGTTCCCCGTCGTGAATGGTTGTGTTGCTTTAAGCTAGTTATAGGGGAGTGCTGTGTCACTGCCGCGTGAGGTGGCTGTTTTTTTTAGGATTAACATGTTTTGTAATACTTGTCCTTAAATGTTGTCGATTTTCGTTGTGTAGAAACGATATTTCTGTGAATAATGGGGTAAAATAGTAAATAATCATCATTTGCTCTCTGTCTCACTATAATAT
>JAGHSP010000290.1 GCA_018065815.1 Candidatus Sodaliphilus limicaballi
ATTTTAATTTCTTTCAGTTATTATTAAATCAGTGTTATCAGTGAGATCCGCGCGGGGAAATTACCCAAAATACCATTGCTGAATAGTTACGGATGTTGACAAAGAATAAATTTTTTGTTAATTTTTAGTTGATTTCAAGCGAAGCGCCTTTTCTTGTTTTTAGTCCCTTTCTACAGAAAAACAAACGCTTATATATTCAACTTTAGCACATCAAAAAATTACTCAACTTTAGCATGTGAAAACATTTGAGTTTCACCTATTTGCTCCGATTAGCGTCCTACTGGACGCAATGCGTGTTGCATTTCTTGAAGGTGTGGTTTGTTTTATGCGCTATAGTACAGATTAAGCCAGATTTTCGCACTTCGTTTTTGAATGTGTGGACAAAAGCGAAACCTAGGCACTACATTTACTTTGCACTGTCGTGATTTTTTAGTACCTTTGAACCGAAAAAATTTTTACGGTTATGAAAAAGCTTGTTTTTATCCTTGTCGCGATGTTGGCATTTACCGCATCAGCATCGGCACAGTGCACGGCTCATATTAAAAAAATACAGCAGCAAACTGAGCAAAAGGTCAATAGGGCAGTGAGCAACGCCAAGCGTGGCGCTAAAGTTAAAGTATATCCAAAAATTGGCTCATTCCCGTTGCTTGGCCCCAGCAAGGAACTCAAGAGTGCAGTCAAGGCATTGTCTTCACGCAAAGCATTGCCTCTTCCCACTCCTGACAACACTGCTGTGAGAATTACCCCTGATAGTTTATATAAATATTGCACACCTCATTGCGCACATGACAGCACCGCCGTGCAAGCCTGCGACAGCATCAATGCTGCAAAGTGATTAGTCGGCTATAGGATTATCTATGCGACAGCCTTGCCCGCAATGCCTCGCTAACGCTGGCAGCGGTTAGTAATCATAGTCATACTCGCCGTCGTCTTCTTTGCCGGCTTCGAAACCGTCGTGATAGCCATAGGCATAGCCGTCTTTATAGTCCTTGCGGTTCTTGCCTTTGTAGCGGCATTTGGTGTTGTAGCTGTCACCGTAGTCGCCTGTATCAGAGTCCTCGTAGCCATCCTCATAGCCCTGGTCATATCCTTCGTTCCATGCCTTGCTGCGGTTGTTATAGAAGTCATGCCATGTGGCAACCTTGGCAGGGGGTTGAGGCTGGGAGGATGGCTCTTGCTCGACTTTCGTGGTTTCAACAACAAGAGTTTGCGAGTCGGGGGTGTCGTGTGTGTATTCGTAGTGGTCAGTGGGGTCGGTGAGGGTTGACTCGGTGTAGTGTTGGTCTTGTTGTGGTGTGGTCGTCACGTCGTGCGACTCATTGTTGCCGCACGATGTGACCGCTAGGGTAATAACAAGTAATGTAAGGAGATGTCTCATGTTTATTTTATAGCTTTGTTTTGTTTATGAATAGCACAAATTGTGCCAAAGTTGCGAAAAATGAAAAAAAATTTGCTCTATTTGATGATTTTTTATTAATTTTGCACAATATCCATTGGCATGTGAATGCCGGCTAACTACAATTTACAATCTATATGAAAAAAACATTTATTCTCTTAACACTGATCGCTTCGTTCGTGGCAATGTGCGCCCAGCAGACAATGTGGGTGTGCGTGGGCGACGTGAAGTATGCCTACCCCTCGGCTGTTGTGGGTAAGATGCCTTACGACTCGGGACAGCTTAATGTGATGGGCAAGACTTTTGCACTGAACGAGATCGACAGCATTTGTGTCGATGCAAGCGATTTTGACGATGACAACATCGTGGTGACTTACAACGGCAACCGTGCCGAGGTGAAGGTGGCTGGCAATATTGCCTCTCACATCACTGCCAGGGTGAGCGGAGCTCATGTGGCTGTGCTGCAAGACGCTAGCGTGGCAAGTGAGTATTACTACACCTTGCAGGGAAGCACAAGCAACGGTTCTTTCTACCAGAACGGCGACTACAAGATGACGCTTGTGCTCGACGGAGTGTCAATCACTAACCCCGACAGTGCTGCCATCAACATACGTGACGGCAAGCGCATTGCTGTGGAACTCGTGGACGGCACCACCAGCAACCTTGTCGATGGCAAGAACGGCAAGCAGAAGGGGTGTTTCGCCGTGAAAGGCCACACCGAGATCAAGGGTGCTGGCACGCTCAACATCACGGGCAACACCAGTCACGCATTCTGGGGCAAGGAATATGTCGAGTTGAAGAAGACCACTGGCACCATCAATGTCCTGGGTGCTGTGGACGACGGTTTCAACATCAACCAGTACTTTGCCATGAAGGGCGGCAACGTCACCGTGAAAGGCGTGGGCGACGATGCCTTGCAGGTGAGTCAGGAAACCGACAACAATGACGTGGTGCTTGACGAACCCGAGAATACTGGCGACGTGACCGTGAGCGCCGGTAAGATTGATTTCACCACCACTGGCAGTGCAGCCAAGGGCTTCAAGGTTGCCGGCAGTTTCGTGATGACCGGCGGCGACGTGACCATCAGCCAGAGCGGTTCGCTCATCAACGAGAATGGCGACATCAGCTATGTCACTGCGGTCAAGGCCGAAGGGGATATAACCATCGGCGGCGGCAAGGTCACCATTAACAACACTGCCGACGGAGGCAAAGGCTTGAGCGCCGACGGAAACATCACCATCGACCAGACCGCAGCCACTACCGTCATCGACATCACCGCCAACGGCAAGGGCGGAACAGCCGAGAACTCCGGCACTACCCCCGACCAGCCCAAGGCAAGCTATAAGGTGTATGTGTCCAAGCCCAGCAGCGGAGGAGGATTCGGCGGTTCGAGCGCGTGGAGCAAGGTTTATCTCTACAAGAGCGACGGCACCCTGGTGCAGGAACTCACCCAGACGGTGAGCAAGTCGTCGGGCTACTCGACCATGACATTCTATTATTACGACTTCAAGACTGCCGACGGCGGCACTTATTACTTCAAGAGCGACAATTACACCAGCCGCAACACCACTTACACTATCAAGAGCGGCAATTTCACCGCTCCCACCAGCGGCAGCGACGTGTACTACTCTATCTCTAGCAGTTACTCGACTAGCAGCACCACCCGCACCTACTCGTTGAGCAACGTCACCTCGTCCTATGGCGGCACTAGCGACACCAGCGAAGACCAGGGCACGGGGTACAACGCCGCAGGCATCAAGGCCGACGGCAATGTGACTATCGCTGCCGGTACAGTGACCGTGAAGAACAACGGCGACATGAGCAAGAGCATCAAGAGCAAGGCCGCTGTGACCATCGATGGTGGTAGCATCACCCTCACTCCCAGTGGAGCAATGAAGGTAATCAACAGCGACGCAAGTTACTGCACTGGCATCAAGGCTCAGGACTTCGTGCAGAATGCAGGCACACTCACCATCAATTCTAGCGGAGCGGCAGGCAAGGGCATCAGCGCCAACGGCAACATCACCACCAATGGCGGCACGCTCAACGTCACCGCTACCGGAGCTGGCCAGACCGGCACCAACAACGCGTCTTACACAGCCAAATGCCTCAAGAGCGACGGCAACACCGCTCTCAATGCCGGCAACATCACCCTCAAGGCTACAGGTAGCGGAGGCAAGGGTATCAAGGTGAACGGTAAATACACCCAGGGCGTTCAAGGCGGCAATGGCCCCACGCTCAACGTTTCTACTACCGGCGCGGCACTGGGCGGCAGCACCAGCGGAGGCGGCGGATTTGGCGGTCCTGGCGGTGGCGGCAGCTCAAGCGGCTCGTCGGCCAAGGGAATCAAGGTCATGGGCGAAATCCGCGTCTATGGCGGCGAGACAGAGGTCACCACCACTACCAACGGCGCCGAGGGCCTGGAGTCGAAGGTTGCCATCTACATCGAGGGCGGCAAGCACTATTTCAAGTGCTATGACGACTGCATCAACTCTAGCGGAAACATCTACTTCAACGGCGGTGTCACAGTGTGCTACGGCTACGGCAACGATGCCGTGGATTCTAACGCCGGACGCACAGGCGCCATCACCATAGGCAACGGCGTCGTGTTTGCCTACACCACCAAGGCGTCGCCCGAGGAAGGCCTTGACTGCGACAACAACAGCTACATCCAGATCACAGGCACCGGCATCGCTATCAGCGCTGGCGGAACACAAGGCGGAGGCGGCGGCAGCAGCACCATCAGCAATGCGGCACAGGGTTATAACTTCTACACCAGCAGCGTGTCTTACCAGCCCGGACGTTACTACACCCTCGCCGACGCCAGTGGCAACAACCTCGTGACTTACAGCTTCGAGGCCGCATGCAACAGCACCCTCGCGCTGTTCACAGCCAAGGGCATGGTCAAGGGCAGCAACTATAACGTGAAGTACAGCACCGCGGCACCCACCGATGCCACAACCGCATTCCACGGCTTGTATCTAGGCAGCACCGCCAAGGGCTCAACCAGCGTTATCAGCACGCTCACAGCCAAATAAAAGCAACTATCCTCCCGGGCAACTCGACCTCTCAGGGAACCCGGGAAACTTCATTCATAAGCTTTTTGACTGAAAGTTACTATGTTTACGTCTGCAAACATAGTAACTTTAAGTTTTTCACTCTCGGATCTCTCGGGGAACCCGGGGAAGGTTATTTGCCTCTCGGGGAACTCGGGGAACTCGGGGAAGTTTTTCGTTTAGAGGCTCTTTGACTGAAAGAAATTATAAGAAATTAAAAGAAATTCTTGTTGCGAGTTCTTTTTAAGACTGAAAGAACAGAAATAAAAAATTTTGAATAATTTCGGATAATTTCTTTCAGTTTTCACTCTCGGGGGAACTCTGACCTCTCGGGGAACAGAAAGCAGGTTAAAATTTTCAGAAAATAAAAAAACAATCTGCGCCATCTGCGTAATCCGCGAGAGAAAAATTCCCCAGGTTCCCCGAGAGGCAAAAAACTTCCCCGAGTTCCCCGGGTTCCCCGAGAGGTCAGAGAGGACAGAGAGGTTAGGTGTATTTATTGTGATTATTGTAGGAAATATCAGTTTTTTTTCATAAATTTGCATAACGATACGAAAGGAAAATTACAAACTAGACCATTCATGGTAGTGGTGCGAGGCACTAACTGCATGCAACAAAAACAATTAGAGTAATTCTTTACACAAAAAGGGTGGACGAATATTTTTTACAACACCCCCTTTTCAAGATGAATTATTTTAACTGCATTACGGGCCACGCATTGAAGATATAACGACAAAACAAAACTAAAATAACTGTATTATGAGAAAATTGAAACAACTTCGTCTATTGGTGTTATTGCTCATTGCGAGCATGGCATTCACTGGACATGCCGACCCCAAGCGCGAATTCCGCTCGGGTTGGTTCACTTGCGTGAGCAACATGGACTGGCCCACCACCAAGGGCACCAGTGCCACCGCAATCGCAGCACAAAAGGCCGAGATGATCGCCATCCTCGACGCGATGCAGGAGGCTCACCTCAACTCGGCTAGTTTCCATGCTCTTCCCATGAGCGACGCGTTCTACCCGTCAAAGTACCTGCCGTGGTCGCAGTGGCTCACCGGCACACGTGGCACCGCACCGAGCGACCCCACATGGAACCCGTTGCAGTTCTTCATCGATGAGTGCCACAAGCGCGGCATGCAGGCACTGGCTTGGCTCAACCCCTACCGCTACAGCGGCAACGCAAGCGCTACCTACGTGTGGCACACCACCAACGCTGGCTGGAACAATTCGCTCGACAGGGAGATGCAGCAGCACATCATCAACCATAATTACTACTACACCCTCAACCCCGGTGACCCCTGGTCGCTGCAACACCTCAAGAACGTCGTCACCGAGCTTGCCGGATATCATGACCTGGACGGTATCATCTTTGACGACTACTTCTATCCCAACCTCATTCCTGAGAACAACACTGCCACCGACTGGAGCACCTACCAGAGCTACAAGAACAAAGGCGGCACCCTCTCGATAGGCGACTGGCGCCGCAGCAATGTGAACACCATGGTGAAAGAGCTGTACAGCACCATCAAGTCCATTGACCCCAACATGACCTTCGGCATCTCGCCCGCAGGTATCGCCGGCAGCGCTGCCACATCGGGTAACAAGTACACCAGCTATGGCATCAGCGCCAACCCCTGTAACAATGACTGGCAGTACAACCAAATCTACAGCGACCCCCTGGCGTGGCTCAAGGACCGCTCTATCGACTACATCTCGCCGCAGCTCTACTGGGCAACAACCCACAGCACCAATGCTTACGGCACCCAGATAGACTGGTGGAGCAACGTGGCAAACATCTTCGGCCGCCACTGCTATGCAAGCCACTACATTGCCAGCGGTGAGTCACAGGCCTCCACCAGCAACATCATCAAGTGGGAAAACCCCAGCACGTTCTCCGAGCTCAAGAGCGAGGTGGACTTCAACCGTACCAAGACCCGCAACAATGCTCCCGGCAGCATCCTGTTCTCAATAAAGTGGCTGCAGACCAAGACCGACATGCGCAACTACATCGAGAACAACGTCTTCACCCGTCCGTCGCTGCGCCCCGTGATGAGCTGGATGCCCAAGGGCAACTACAGCGCTCCACAGAACCTTTCGCTCGAAGGTTCCACACTCACATGGGACGAGGTGACCAGCGACCGCGGACATCAATATGCCGTGTATGCCATCCCTAACAACGTGATGCCTGCCAAGAGCAAGGGCAGTGACGGCATCAAGGGCGACTACCTCATCGCCACTCCTTACAGCAACAGCGTGGAGATTCCCAACCAGTACCGCAACGGCTACTGGTATGCTGTGACCGCAGTTGACGCTGCCGGCAACGAGTATGCGGCCACCACGCTCAACGAGCCCGACCCCAACGTCGTCCCCGACATCGTCCCCACACTTGCCAGCATCGAGTCGCTTGACAAATGGAGCGAGGTGTGGCGCAACAACAGCTACAACAGCAATGCCCGCAACCTGTGCTACGGCGACGGCAAGGTATTCGTAGCAACTACCGACGGCAACATCCATGTGCTCGACGCCAAGACCGGCACGCTCATCAAGGACCTCAACATGAGCGGTGTGAGCGGCGGCACATACAAAGTGTGCGGCGTGCAGAATCGCAATGGAAAGATTTATGCTGCCAACCTTCATGCACCCACAAGTGGCGCTGTGACCATCAAGGTTTACTCTTGGAACAGCATCGATGCAGCGCCCACTACCGTGCTCAACACCACCACAAGCGAAATTGCACGCGTCGGTGACCACTTCGGCATGAGCGACAACTACTTCTACTTTGTACGCGACAACAAGGCAATTCGTTACCGCATCGGAACAACCACGATGGAGAAAACTACGCTCCCCATCACCCTGAGCACTACGCCTCACATCGACCCTGTCGATGATAACTATTTCTGGGTTAACTCAATAAACACTAATCCCATCAAGTACAGATGGGTAACTAACGGCACTGCCACACAGGCCGAGACCACCGGTACCATACTTGGCAACACCAATGGTACGGCTTTCGCCCCCTTCACAATGAGCAACGGTAATGAGTATGGATTTGTCGTTGACTACCTCGACACGTGGAAAAAGGGATGTGCTAACCTCATCCGCAAGCAGAACGGCTCATGGAACACCGGTGCCAATGTGCACTTGCCTCAGGGCGGACTGGGTGATGCTGCCAACAACTCATCTTGCGGATCAAGTGTTGCTGTGAACCTCAACAACGCCGCAGGAGTCACCATGGGTGTAGACATGTGGGTGCTCGTCACCAGCCAGGGCATAGCCCACTACACCGCAGGCGCTGAGGATACCTATGCTAACGACGCTATAGACCGCTACTACCGCATTCCCGGTTCAGGCCCCTACGCAGGCCGCAAACTCATGGAGCTCACTAAGCCTCTGGCATCAGGCACTTATGCCATTAAGAGCGCAGGCAACCAGGCCTATCGACTGGACGTGAACGGTGGATCTTCTGACAACCTTACAAATGTGCAGGTGTGGAGAAACTCTACCCAGACGTTTGAAATCATCCACGTGAGCGACGGATACTATCGCATCAAGCCCAGTTACTGCAACAAGTGCCTGGACATCAACACTGGTTCGACAGTGGGCGATGGCTCGAATATTCACATATATGACTATTCAACAGGCGATGCTCTGAAGGATCAGATATGGAAAATGGTGAAAAACAGCGACGGAACCTACACCTTCCTGAGCAAATATAGCGATAACCTTGCTCTTGACGTGAGCGGTGGCATTACCAGCAGCACAACAGCCGATGGCATCAACGTGCAGTTATGGACCAAGAATACCTCAAATGCACAGAGGTGGGTACTTGAACCTGTATCTGACAGCTATACACTTCCTGAATATGCTGTCCCCGACGAGTACTTTGCTAAGTTCCTCATTGAGAAAGGCTATGCACGCATCTATAACGAGAACACCCACCAGATTACCGGCACAGCAACCCTGGGTGCAAACTTTGACACCAATGCCAAGGCAGGCACCGGCGAGCATGTGGTAATCCTGCCCGAGACCATCGCAGCACTCACCGAGCTGAACGGCCTGGGAGAGTATGGCAAGGAAACACCCAATGTTGCGGTTGGCACTAAAACTTACACGCAATTTACGGGCGTGAACAACCTCAGAGGCATTGAGTATTTCACCGAGCTCAAGAAACTGGACATGTGCCGTGCCAAGTATGGCGTAAACAGCGGGACCTATGGCGGACTGTTCACCCTCACTGACGACGGAGAGATCAACCTGAAGTACAACACCAAACTCGAATACATTGACCTTGACTTTGCCAATATCATCGACTTCGACCAGACAGGCATCAAGAACCTCAAGAACCTCAAGTACTTGAACCTTAACAACAACGCAAAGATTAAGTCTATGGACATACGCCAGCTGGAAAGCCTGGAACAGCTCAACACCGAGCACTGCTATGAGCTGACGCAGATCAACGCCAGCCACAACGAGAACATGAAGGTGCTCAGTATCTTTGACACCATGATAGGGTATGACAGCAACTACAGCCTGCAGAAACTCGTTGACAACTTCCCCTACCTAGCGTTCCTCTATGCCCACGCAACCTACAACAGCGAACTCGACATGAGCAAGCACACCAAGCTGCAGTCGCTGTGGGTACACAACTCGGCATTTGCCAACCGCCAGAAGGCCAAGGGAAACTGGCTGCACAAACTCGACCTGAGCGGTTGTACCGAACTGCGCGACATCCACGTGCAGAACATGCACCTTGCGGCACTTAACATCCCGTCGACCCACCTTGGCGAAAACTTCACCGACGAGTTCAAGAACCTGATAATAGCCCGCGAGCTGGGAGCAAACTCTACACCACACGGCTCTACACCTCCCCACTACGTTGATGCAGACAACAACTACCGCCACATCAGTGCCGATCTGGCAAAGTGGTGCAAAGATGATATAAATGGAAACAAGAAGTACTACTACATGTACTACCTGCGCACTGCTTGGACTGGTCCCGAAAACAAAAGCGACCCTATGCTCAAGGACAAGAAAGGATACTATGACATCTACTCCTATGACAGCTACGTGGCCGACGCCGATGTCGGAAACCGCAGCAGCAAAAAACGCGTGCAGCTGGACTACACACTGGACGACGATTTGTTTTACCCCAGCAAGGTGATGTCGTGCAACACTGCCACATTCACTAATTCCATAGAAAGCATAGGCGTGATGACACATGAAGACTCCGGCACACCGCTGTGCATGATTGTTGACGGCGAGTTCATCAACAAAGAAGTGCTGGATGCCGACTTCATCAGCGGCATGTCAGGCAATGTGAATGGTTCGATAATCATCCTCAAAGCCGGCTGCAGCAACTCATCTACGTTTAGCAATGTTGAAGCCCCACCGGCAATATGCTACAATTACAACATCATCTCTAGCAATGCCCGTGCCGTGAATTCCAAGACGTTCTTCCTCGACATAGACTATCCGGCTGTCAGCGGCATCGTCACCGGTGTGGACAACCTCGATGCAAGCAAGGAGATAGTCAGCGTGAAATACTACGACGTGGCAGGACGCGAGAGCGTGATTCCCTTCCGCGGCATCAACATCGTGCACGTCACCTACACCGACGGCACCACCACAACCGCCAAGGTAATAAAGTAACGCCACACATCCACCACCAAGAAACCGCCCCGCACACCCCGCCAGGCGGTTTCTTGTTATTTTAGATTATTACCACATTCCGAGGTATTCATTTATATCTAGATTTCAAGGGTAACTATTGTTTTTACCCATTTTTTGTAACTTAAAGTTATTGAACCAAATAAATCATTAAAAGGTTGCAAAAATCACGGTTCAAGTAAAAGGCCAAAGCACTGAAAACATTATGGGCCGACGGTTAGGAGGTGGATTTTCAACTAAATTGAAGAATAACCACAATTTGTAGCAAAAACTTGCGTATTATGAAATTTGTTACTACCTTTGACAACGAAATGATACAGTTATTACTTTGCTACATTGCTTTTATCAATCTGGTGACCTTCGGGGTGTACAGCTTTGACAAGTATAAGTCTTGCCATCGCAAGTGGCGCAGAACGCGCACTCCCGAATCTACTTTGCTGCTGCTTGCCGCAATGGGCGGCAGTGTGGGCGCGCTGCTGGCTATGCTGTGTTTCCGCCACAAGACCCGTCACAAGAAGTTCTACATCGGTGTGCCCGCTATACTGCTGGCGCACGCCGCTATTGCAGTGTGGTACTTGACTGACTCTTACTAAATCTGACTTTTTACTCCATGACCGAAAAAGAGAAAATGCTTGCCGGCATGATATATGATGCATGCGACGAGCAGCTTTTGCTGGAATTGAACGCCACCAAGGACCGCGTGTGGCAGTACAACGCCTTGCGTCCCACCGACTATGCCTCGCGACTGGCTATGATCAAGGAGATTCTGGGCCAGTGCGACGACGACACGTTCATCAACCAGCCGTTCTATTGCGACTATGGCAAGCACATCAAGGTGGGCAAGCGTTTCTTTGCCAACTTCAATTTCACTGTTCTAGACGAAGCCCTGGTGACCATAGGAGACGACTGCTTTGTGGGGCCCAACGTGGGCATCTACACTGCCTGCCACAGCACCGACCCCATGGAGCGCAGGACCCGTCAGGAGTGGGCTCTGCCTGTGACCATAGGCAACGACGTGTGGATAGGCGGCGGAGTGACTATTCTTGCCGGCGTGACCATAGGCGACAACGTGACCGTGGGCGCTGGGTCGGTAGTGGTGAAGGACATACCGTCTAACGTGGTGGTTGCCGGCAACCCGGCACGCATCATCAAGAAATTGTGACATGAGATTTTTTTACCCAAAAGAATATAAAGCGCTCTTCAAGCTGGGTCTCCCCATCACCATAGGTCACGTGGGACTCACGTTCCAGAACCTTGCCGACAATGTGATGGTGGGGCAGCACAGCACTGCCGAGCTGGGGGCTGTGGGGTTTGTCAACAGCATGTTCGTGCTGGCGCTGCTGCTCACCATTGGCTACTCGATAGGGGCCGTGTCGCAGATAGGCGCGCTGTATTCACAGGGCAACAAACCGCGCATCGTGGATGTGCTCAAGAGCAGCATCGTCACCAACTTCGGGCAAGGGATTATCATCTGCATAGCCCTGGTGGCGCTATACTTCGCCCTACCCTACATGGGTCAACCCGAGGAACTGCTGCCGCTCATGCGTCCCTACCTGGTGATACAGATCTTGTCGCTGCCGTTCATGGTGGTGAACAGCGCGTTCAAGCAGTTCACCGATAGCATCAACGACACCGCCGTGGCAATGACAATCACGCTCATAGGCAATGTGTGGAACATCGTGGGCAACTGGCTGCTCATCTTCGGGCACTGCGGGTTTCCCGAGATGGGCATCGAGGGAGCTGGATGGGCCACCATGTCGTCGCGCGTGGTGATATTGCTGCTCACCCTGGCTGTGTTCTTCTTGCGCCCCAAGTACAAGGAATATGTGCAGCTGTGGCGCACCCGCTGCGCCAATGCCAAGGACATGCTGCTGCTCAACCGCCTGGGGTGGCCCATCGCCATACAGATGGGGCTTGAGACGGCATCGTTCACCGTGGTTACGATTTTCCTGGGATGGATGGGGACTAACGTGCTGGCTGCTAACCAAGTGATGATAAGCATGACCAATCTCATCTTCATGTTCTTCATAGGCATATCCAATGCCGTGACCATACGCGTGAGCAATCACAATGGCCTTCACGACATGCAAGGCGTGCGCCATGCGGCATTTGCCGGGTGGCAGATGATATTTGTGATAAGCGTGGTTTTGAGCACGATAGTCTTCGTCTTGCGAAATGACATCTCGCACCTGTTTACCGACAGCGCCGAGGTTGCTGCCATCGTGAGCACTCTTGCCTACCCGCTCGTGCTGTACCAACTGGGCGACGGCATACAATGCACCTTTGCCAACGCCTTGCGCGGACTGGGCGACGTGACAAAGCTGATGAAGTACTCCTTCATCGCCTACATCGTCATTTCCCTGCCGTTGAGCTACTTAATGGGCGTAGTGTTTAACTGGGGCGCGCTGGGTGTGTGGATGGCATTCCCCGTGAGCCTCTCGGTAGCAGCTGTGCTCTACCTGAAACGCTTCCTCAAGGTATCTCGCCTGTAAGGGTACCTTGGGTAATATCCCCGCGCACGTCTCACGAAAAAAAATCAACAATAATTATATATTTGTAGTTAATTTTCAGTGTATTTCAAGCGCAGTGCCATCACCTTTTCATACAATCTAAGAGAAAAAGGGCGCTTC
>JAGHSP010000427.1 GCA_018065815.1 Candidatus Sodaliphilus limicaballi
AACTATTACCATTTCTTTTCAAGAGATTAGACACAAATCGTTGGCAAGCCAAATTCATGTTCATAATTCATTCTCTGTGTCTCTCACGTCCCCATTGAAACTTTATATAATGCGCAAAAAAAAGCGTGGAACGATGTCGTTGTCAATCATCAACGAGGCATCGCCAAACGCCTTAACCGAAATTGAACAACCCCACCCCCACGCCAATACTTATATAGCACCCCGCTTGTGGAGGTGGGCATACAAGCATGACGAAGGCGTTTCAAGTTGCCTCAATGCCTTCGGTTAAAAATTTGGCGATTTTTCGTTGATAGGAATTGAAGCGAAACGCTTTCTAAAACTATATGTCATCAGCCGCAGCCTCTGCCACTTGTTGCTGAATTGTCGCAAAGTTAGTAATTTTTTGCTTAATAAATGGTATAGAACCGAAAAAAAATCATCCGATTTTTTTTGCCTCTCGGGGAACTCGGTTTTTTTTTCGCGGATTACGCTGCTTGCGCAGATTATTTTTTTTGAGAGAGGGGTAAACAGATGGGGTATAGGCAAAAAAAATCCCGCCGGGGTAGGGCGGGACTTTTTATAATTAGGTGTAATCAGTGTTTGTTACTTGATCACCTTGATTGCGCTCTTGGTGCCGTCGGTGTAGTTGGTTACTACGATGTTGACGCCATCGAAGGGTGTTGCGCTCTCGATACCTGCAACGTTGATGTACTTAACGCTCTTTACAGTCTTGCCTGTGTTGAGGTCGTTTACAGCAGTGAAGGGGATATCTTCGAGTGAAGCTGTCTGCTCTACGGTGTTGTCATAGTGAACGTACTTGAGGTCGTCGAAGTAGATGTCACCTTCCCAAGCGATTTCGGGGAAGTCGGGATCCTCATCTTCGAACTCGCTAACGTATCCTTTCCATACCCAGAATGCATCGTACTTCCACATGCCTTCAACCTTGGTAGCTTCGCCAGAAACGATTGAACATTCCTCGTTGTTTACATCCCAGCAAACGTTCTCCCAACCGCGGTGAGTCTGCTGCTTGGTGTAACGCTTAACTGATGCGTTGTCGTTGCGCATGCGCAGACCGTGACCTACATACATGCCAGAACCGTCGCCGTAAACATAAGCCTGGATAACTGCGTCCTTGGCCTTTGTTGCTGTGAGGTAAGAACCGTTGTCGGTAGCCTTGCAGTAAACGCGGAGTCCCCAATAAGCTTCGCTTGTCTCGGGATCCATTTGGAAGTGGATGTGGTAAGAAGAAGGAATTGAAGCATCGTGAACGAGGCTGCCCTTCTCGAGAATCTGGCTCTCCATGTCGGTGAAGCCCTTTGATGAGCCTGAACCGCCGGGGCTGAACCACTCGCTAGTGTTATACTCGCCTACGAGAGGAGTGCTGTCCTTTACAGGGCGGTACTCGCTGAGGAACTTGAATACCTTGCCTTCGCTCACGTTGCCAGCGAGATCGGCAAAGCCACCCTTAACGGTTACCTTGAAGCACTTGTCGAGCGCGAGATCCTCGTTGAGGTAGAGGTGAAGGACAGAAGCATCGCGCACAACCTCGTGAGTGAGGCGGCCTTCGTACTTCTTGCCATCGGCATCCTCAACTACGATAGCATCGATAGCGAGGTCTTCATTCCAAGCAAGTTCCTCGTTGTACCCGATACGGATAACGGGACGCTGAGTGTAGAGCTCGGTTGCATCTTCAGCGGGAGTGGTGCTTGTGATGAAGGGTGCTTCGGTATCGGCGGGAATGGTTGAGAATTCGAATACATAATTGCCACCTTCCTGACCGTCGGCGTCACCATCAAGGAACTGCTGGGTTTCGGCGTTCTTTGCAACTGTACCGTCAATTGTGATGGTGTAGTCGCGGTCGTCTTTAAGCTTGTTGATGACGATGCGCAAAGTGTGGTCGTTAGTCCACTTGAGTTCCACGGGGTCAACACCTGTGATGCTGAATGCCTGTTCTACACTTGCACGGTCCATGTTGCGTGAGAATGTGAGAACGATGTCGTTGCGAGTGTTAACCTTGGTGGGGTCGAGCACACTGTTAGAAGCAACCACTGCGGGAGCGTTGCTAGTGAGCTGCATGTTACCCCATGTAACGTTGTCGCCTGCAAGTCCCTGGGGATCGCTCTTAATTGTCACCTTTTGGCTCTTGGGTGCATAGCCGGGGCAAGAGTAAGTGATTTCATACTCCTGGCCAGGAACGAGGTCTTCAAAGAGGAAGAAACCGTTGTGAACGATGCCGGCACTGCGCACATATTGCTTGAACAGTGACTCGTAGGTGTCAGTAACGATTGTCTTGCCATCAACGGTAACAGAGACGCCGTCGAGAGCCTCGCCGTTCTCGCTGTTGGTAACAACACCTGCGAGCATAACCTTCTCGGGACGAGCAAGGTCCAGATACTCCATAATAGAACGGAAGGTACCGAATGCCTCAAGGCGCTTGTAGCTCTCGTTCATGTTGAGACCCTGCTGCACAGGATGAGTGTGGAAACCGCCCTCGCTGAGGAGCGAAGCCATGTTGGTGCGGCGGTTAACCGACAGATAGGGATACTGGTTCTCATGAGTATCAACGTCACCATTATAATAGATGCGGTCGTAGTAGTTGCCACGAGTGCCAGTTTTGTACATCACGCCAGTAAGGTTGGGGCACAGGATGTCGCCATAACGCTTACCGCCAGCGGGGGTCTTCTCTACATAAGCGCCGTTCTTTTTCCATCCACCAAACAGGAAGAGGGTAGTGTTAGCACCCTGGCCTGCGTCACTGTGGATTGAGTAGAAGAAGTCGGCACCCCATGCGTTGGCCATGTCAGAGCGTTCCTCGAGAGAAACGTTATCCTGGTCATCATCGCGGGTCATCTGAATAGTATTCTCGCTTGCGGTGGTGTATTGGAAAAGGAATTCACGTGTAGCAAGACCCACACGCAGTACCTTCTGTGCCTCGGTATAGTTGTAAAGGCCTGCGTTCTCGCGTCCCGAGTGACCCGGGTCGATCCACAGCTTGAAATCACCCCAGTCCTGCTTCAACTGAGCAAAACCGCTAACGGCCATGCAGCCCACTGCTGCAGCCATCATATATTTAGTAAGATTCTTCATAGTTCAATCAGTATTTGAGGTCAATAATATAAATGCAACCATCGACATCGTTGTCGAATGCTAACTTAGAACCATCGGGAGAAACAGCCATGGTCACGGGAATCACGTCGGTATCGGCAGTGATGTTTTGTGACTTGCCTGTTGTAGTGCTCACGCAATAGATGTCGCTTGAAGTGAAAACATCGCCGTTATCCTTGATAAGGGTAACCATGATGTTCTCGCTGTCGGGCAGCCATGTAGCATGTGAACCCTTGCCAAGAGCTTTGAGGTCAGAACCATCAGCATTGCATACAAACACGCCCTTGCCCTGAATTTGGAATGCAATCTTGCGTCCGTCGGGAGAGAGAGCAGGATTGATGACCCACTTGCCAGCGAAGTCGCCGAGTGAAGCGATCATTGAAGTCGCATCCTTGGGATTGTCGAGCATCACCTGGAACGCCGACTTAGCATTAAGCGCCTTCGAGCGTTTGAAGTTACGCTCGGCAGCAGCTACTTGCTTGATAGCGCCAGTCTGCACGTTTACATTCTCGATGCGGGTCATGCGACGGTTGTTAATCATCTCATAAGGAGTAGAAGTGATGTTTTGCGCATCGCTCCATGTCATCTGGTAACCAGCACCGGTAGCGTTAGACACTTGTGTGAGTTCTGAACCGTCGGCGTTTGCAACCCAGATACCGATGAAGTTATCACCAGTAACTGCGAGTTTAGAACCGTCGGGAGACCACACGGGATTCATAAGTCCCTGGGGGGCCTTGATAAGCATGCGTGGCTGCGAGAAAGAGGTCGGCTGTGCCATCATGCTTGCGCAACCTAGAAGAGGGGCTGCGAGAAACAGTTTAACTTTCATGTTAATGAGTTGATTAAAAATTAGTTGTTTATTAG
>JAGHSP010000128.1 GCA_018065815.1 Candidatus Sodaliphilus limicaballi
CTCGCCACCGTTCCCGAGGGGTCCCCCGAGGGCCAGAGTTCAGCTCTATGCTGCTCGGCAGCATCGCCCCCCGTCCTCGGCAAGCAAGCCCCCGTGCCCCGCGGTTTTCCGCGGGGTTCACCCTTCCCCCAGCCCGCCACCGTTCCCGAGGGTCCCAGCCATCCAGTGAACCAAAAATTGCCGTTGACACTAGAATGTATCAACGGCAACTTCTCGCTATTTAAGTTTATTACTTGTTATTGCGTTTTTGCAGCAATGTGCGAGTAAAATTGGCCTCGGCCTGCTTGAGTAGGAACAATTGTTTCTTCGAAAGAATCTTGGTAAACTTAACGAAGTAAGTGGCTTCAATCTCGCCTTCACGCACCTTGGCTTTCGACATTGCTTCGGCAGCTTGCAGGTACTCCGCATCGGTGGCATTAGCCTTCTTCGACACTGTAGCGGCGAGCGTGCGTGCTTCGCGGTTAGTTTGGTAGATTTCCTTTTCCATTGCCTCGTAAAGGGGCATGAACTCCTCTTGCTGAGCCTTGTCGAGACCTACTTGCTCAATGAGCATCTTGTGTTTCGTTTCAAGCATATCCTTTGCCCACTTGTTGCGGTCCTGTGCTGTTGCTGTGATCGCAACCATTGCGAGCATGATGATAATGAATTTCTTCATGATTGTCTTGTTTACTTTGTTACTGACTTGAGCTCTTCTCCGGCAGCATCCATCATCACGCTATCTTCATAGTTGAGGATGTCATACTCGCTGGTGCCACTCATGATAAGTTCCTCGGCATTCTTCTCGTCGTCCATGCCACGGGCCAACTCACTGATGTCGGTACCGTTATACATGTTGAAGACCTTTACCATGCCAAAGATGCCGGCAAAAGCGGCTGCCATGTAAAGGTAAGGCCTTACACGCACCCACATCGACGGCTTATCAACGACTGTAGCTTTTTGCTCCTGGGGTTTTTCAACCTCGGTTATCTCTTTTTCTGGCAGAGAATCCAACATACGCTTATTGAATTCTTCAAAGTAATTCTCCGGCACCTTGAAGCCTGGATCCTTACCTAGCCCTATCAATATTTTTGGATCTTCTTGTTTCATTGCACTTGTTTGACACTAGAAAAACGGAAAGGTTTAATGCGATTAGTCATTTTCTTGCAAAAAAGCCTCAATTTTTTTCAATGCATGGTGATAACTCGCTTTGAGAGCGCCTACCGATGTGCCCAGCACCTCACTCATGTCCTCATATTTCATCTCGTCATAGTAACGCAGGTTGAACACCACTCGCTGCTTCTCGGGCAACGTGGCGATGGCGCGCTGCAGCTTGAGCTGCGCCGCGTCGCCGTCGAAGAACTCGTCGCTCTCGAGCTGGTTCACGAGGAAAGAATCGTCGTCGTCAATGGAGATGTTGTTCTGCGCCTTCTGTTTGTTGATGAATGTGATAGACTCGTTGATAGCAATCTTATAGAGCCACGTTGACAGACGGGCATCGCCCCTGAAGTGATCGATGCTCGTCCATGCCTTGATGAATGTGTTTTGCAGCACATCATTGGCATCGTCGTGGTTAAACACCATGCGGCGTATGTGCCAGTACAGGGTGCTCGAGTAATGCTCGATGACCTTGCCAAACGCGGTGCGTGCAGCAGCGGGGTCGCGCAGTTGTTCGATGACCTGTGCTTCGTCGTATGTGTTGCGGCTAGCCATTAAAGTTTTGTGTTAAATGAAATTTAGTTGCTCACGGGGGTGAACATCTCACCTGCAAGCTGGAACTTGCGCTCGTCCATGACGAATGAGCACGATGCCTTGTTTGCCTTCACGTCGATCACGATGTCGAGGTCGCTGATCTCATACTCGTCCTTGAACTCGCTGCTCTTGAGCGCATTGCTCTGCTTAACCACGATCTTGCCGTCGCGGGTGAGAGTGAAGGGAAGCGACTTGTAATAAAGTGCCACGGGAACATCATTGGGCGTGCGCACGAAGTTTACCATGTGCAAGTCCAGCTTCTTTGTGCTGCAATCGGGGATAAACTCAAATGCCACCTCGTCGTCATCGAAGTAGAACTCATCGGTGCTCTTGTAAACCTTCATGTTGGCGAAGTTGTAGGCATAAGAAGCGGTTGAATAGACGTGGAAGTCTCCATCTACCAGGTAGTCAACAGTCATTGCTCTGATACCCGGATCATAAGAACCTTGCAGGTTGATGATTGATTGCGACTGCGTGCTGATGAGTGACTTTGTGAAATCATAGCTCTGCTGGCCTATTTTCATGTCGATGGGGCCAAAGGTAAATGAGGTAGCCATTCCCAGATTACTTGCTGCCTTGATATCGCCTGTGACGAGCAACTTTGACATGTTCACCTCAAATCCTGAGAAGGCCTGCGTTAGCGTGGGCTCTGACTCGCTGTTGTTCTCGTCAACAACAAAGTTATACATGTAGATTGATAACGTCTGGATGTTTTCATCTCCGCTACCGAGGCACGATGTCATTCCCAGCATCATTGCTGCCAGCATCGCCATTGATAATACTTTTTTCATAATGCGTTATTTGTTTATTTGTTATTTTCTTTATTTATTAAAATTGCTGCCGAACATGTTGCCCTGCATCACCACATGGCGTCCGTCCATGTCGAAGGTGAGCGTGGCCTTGCGGCCATATTGTTCTACTGTGGCTGCGACATTAGTGATAGTGCATCCCACATAGTGCTGCGTGTCTTCCACCTTGTCGATGCTTGCCACAAAACCGCTGCCATCCACCATCGTGTAAGGTATGCCGCGGTATTCAAGGTAAGGCACAGCGTCACTGGTATCAAGCCCGAATGAACTCAAACCCAATGTAACGGTGCCTGTGGTGCCGAGGTCAAACACAAAACCCATCTTGTCGCTTTTGTTGGTATCGCTCCCGCTGGTGATTGTGGTTGTAGTGAACATATACGCTAAATTATTTACCGTGTGGACACGATAAGCGTCGCCCACCTCAAAGTCGTAGGCCAATGCACCCACACGCGAGTCGTAGATGCCTGTGAACCCTTTGGCCCTAGCACCCTGCACTGTCGATGTCGAGAAGTGGTAACCGTCGCTACTCGCTGTCATGGCCATGGGACCTGTGGCAAAGGGGGTGTTGGTGCTACCAGCGAGCAATGTCTTTACATCGACGCTCACGAGCTTCTTGGTATAGTTAAACTCAAACTCAGTGACACCTTTAGTCAGTTCGAGTTTGCCTCCGCCCAGAGGCTCAATGAAGTTAAACATTGACACCGATGTCTTGCGGCCATCGTCATCATTGCTCGAACTCATGCACGACGTGGTGACGAGCATGGCAAGGGCTGCCAGCATGAGTGAAGATATTGTGTTGAATCTCATCGAGCAATGGATTACTTAATATTTTTTTCTTTGTAGAAAGTCCCTTTGGCTTGCACTGTGAACGGTTGGGTTTTCTCCTCGACGCTGCCCATAGTGAACGTGGTCTCGTGAACGCCGCTCACAAGCGACAGCTTGGCCTTCATGCCACTCATGGGATAGAGCTGGTGGCCATTAGAGTCGCGTGCGTCGGTAGTGGTGAGTGTTCCCGCGCTGCTGTCAATGCGTCGCAACACCGACACCACCTCGGGGCGCTCGGCCTCGAGCTCATAGCCGTCGGGCGTTGCCTTGACGGGAATACTGCGGGCGATGATAGTCTCAAACACGAGGAACACCTGCTCGTTGGTCAACGGCGACACTTTCATCGTTGCTGTCATCGACGCGGGGTTGATGTCGAAGGTGTAGATCGACGCCTTGTCGTTAGATGTCTTGCCATCGTCGTAGGTGAGCGTGGACGAGTTGCCCAGGAAGAACACCTGAGGCATTGTGCTCATCACGCGGCGCTTGCCATCGACGGTATAGTAGATGTCCATAGACTGCTCATTGAAGTCCACATTCATAGCCAGGTTAGCGATTCGGCTGTTGCTGGTGCTTGCAGCCGAGCATGTATATCGTCCTGTCTCGTCGTCAAGTTTCAGTTTCAGTCCCTTGACTTCGAAGTTCTCACCATTGAGTTGCATCAGCACGTCGGCAGTGAGGTCGGCGCGGTGAAACACTAGTTTGTTCTTAACCTTGGCAACCGAAGCATCAGCAGCCCCATTGTCGCACACATGGTTAAGCATCTCATATTCTACAGTCACATCACGATCGCGCCAGTCGGGCTCGTCATTTCCACAAGCAGGCAGCACTAGCATCACCGCCAGGGCCACGAGCATCATCACAAAATTGTTCTTTTTCATAGTCTATTCCTTTTTTAAAATATGTATCATGCAAAGTTAGTGTATAATTTTATTATTACCAAATCTACCACACACCACCTCGCCAAAGATTAAGTTTTTTTATTATTTGAAAGCAATATCCTATTATTTATGCTGCTTGTAGTTGCGTGTGAGCCACATGAGCGGTGTCTCGCCTTCTATTTCCTTGAACTTGCGGTTGAGCGACGGAGCGTTCTTGAACCCGCACTCGCTGGCCACGGCCTCCTGGGTGGCTGTGGGATGCTGCATCATATAGTTCTTCACGGCATCAATCCGGTAGCGGTTCACCAGTTCGCGAAACGTGACCCCATACCGCTGGTTGATCATCGTTGAGAGCGTGGTGCGCCCCACCCCAAGGCGGTCGGCCACGGCCGACAGCGTGAGATCCTCGTCAAGATATAGGCGCTCGCCCTCCATGATGTGGCAAAACCCGTCGGCAACGAGGTCCAGTTTGCCCGACGACATCTTCTCTTCATCGTTGCACTCATCTCCTGCATCGGTCAGCGAAAGAGGCACGGAGCGTATGTGCGACAACTCATAGAGCGACATTGTTTTCTCGGTGTCACTGTAATACTCCACATGGCACATGCAGTGTTTCACCACACTCAACAGCACCATCGACACGCCTCCCAGCACCGGGACGCTCATCATGAACGGCCGACCCATCACCACAAGCGGCAGCAGCAGGGCTATCTGCACTAGGTATAGCATCGCCAGTGCTCTCGACGGCGTGGTGCGATGCCCCTTGAAGAAAAATCGGGCAGCGTCGCCCAGCTTGTATCCGTCCTTAAAGAGCACAATAAGACACTCCGCAATAATGACACACAAGAACACCAGGCTGCAAATGCCGAACAAGTCATACACCACCACGTCGTGGAGGTGGTGAAGATGCGAGTCAAACTCGGGTACCACGATGCCGCTGTCGTGGTACTCGACCATGCGGGCAGCATTGTCAACGCCTATGACGTAATGGAACACGTTCACGATAGTGCCCATGATCACAGCGGGAAGCAAGAACAGCAAGTGCCATGGCGACAAGCGCACCTGGGTGTGGTGCATGTGCATGAACATCACCACCATAGGAAACATGACCAGGCACAACGGGATGTTGATTGAATTCATGATCACCATCACGAAATAGTCGTCATGAGGAGTGATATAGAGAGCGTAGGTCGCAAAATAGAATGCGCTCAAGGCCTGAATCCACATGAACAACCGCTGCCTCACATTTTTCACCTTCAACGCGAATGATGCAAACCAAATGAGACATACTATGCATGGCAATATATATATCAGATGCTCTACCATAAAGGCAACAATATAATTGACACTGCAAAATTAAATAATTAACAATAACGACAATAACACCCGCTCCATTTAGGACACTAAAAGGGCGATTACGGAAACTCTTTGAACAAAATAACAATAAATTACCCAAATGCAATGCCATTTCATAACACTTTGAACACACCATGAGACTAATTTTGCAGCACAATAATCACACAGGACTATATTCATAACATGAAAGACACATCACCAATCTGAATTAATCTCAATGCACACACAAAAAAGTAATGCACCAAGCGTTATCTACCCGAAAAACACACACATTAGTAGGAAAGGCCGCCCAGGATGTGAATCCCAGGCGGTCTTTTTTATTCAGTAATGTAACAACGATGTCTTTACTGCACCTTCACCTTCTCGGCCTTGTCATAGGGTTGGTAACTGCGATAAGCATAGATAGTAGGTTGCGCACCCACAGCACACGCCACAAGCACACACAAAAGCATAGAGAAAATATACCTCATAATAATTAGATAATTAAGTATTTGTC
>JAGHSP010000005.1 GCA_018065815.1 Candidatus Sodaliphilus limicaballi
TTAAATCAGTGTTATCAGTGAGATGTGCGCGGGGTGGACTCTGCAAAAAACATTGCTGTATAGCCCCCATTTCAAGGCGGGTGTGTAAACATGTGTTAAAAATACACATGTGATTGAATTTTGTGCCTGAAAAACTTGGTTATTTCATGGTTTTTTTGTACTTTTGTACTATGAAAAACAAAATTTCTTGAATTCCCCCATATATAATTATGAATTGGACTAGGTAACGGTTTTTACCTGAACCGTTTTTTTTATCGTTGTGCTTGCCCTCTCATCCAGGGCAGGGTTGTTCCTTACGGAGTTTTTTGAGCAGATTCTACTGATGGCTCTTGAGACTTTATCTTACTGATTTTCAAACTTTATGGCTAGGATAATAATTAAAAAAGCTAATAGATCATGTTAGACATCAACACAAATAAGGGTTTTATCACGGAGTTTTACGGAACACAGGAAATAGCAGCCGATTTTGCTCTGCTCAAGGAGCACATCGGCAACGAGAAATGCCTCATGGCGCTGGCTCGCTTGCAGCAGTGCATGGGGATGGACACTGCCGACGACAAGCGTGCCTCATGCCGCAGTATCACGCTTGAGATCAAGAAGGTGCCAGTGCCGTCGAAGTGCGCGCGCGGGACGAAGATGAAGTATGGCGTAGAACTGACGGTAGGTGGCAGAACGACGTCGATATACTTGCGCAGCACCCATGCCACGATGATCTTCGTGTGCACGTTGTTGCGCCACAAGGCGGGGCAGCGTCTCTACCGCGGCGAGATGCTCAAGGGTGTCGAGGCTCCTGCGGCGGCTTGGTTCAAGGGGGTGTATAACTTCATGTTCCCCTATGCCGGCATGCGTTTTGAGAAGTGGTTCGCCCAGCTGCAGAAGGGCGATGGACACAACTTGAGCCAGGGCAAGTGTAACTGCAATGCGATGCTTAAAGCTGAATTGCCGCAGCACGTGGCCGAGTTGTGCGAACTGGTAAAGGTGAACGGCAAGTGTGGCGCATACTATAAGGTGGGCATCGATGCGCAGAACATCATCGTTCCCGAGGAGTTGCTTCGCGTGGTCGGACAGCACAACTTGACATGTGCTGCGTGATATATTTTTTTATACGTATAGTTGTTTTCTCCAACTCATTTTTATAATATACCTTTGCACACGAAAACAAGAGTAAAACATTAAAAGACAATAGATATTATGAGCAAAAAACACATCACCCCCAAGAGAAAATCAATGACTAGCGGTCAAGGTTGCGTAGAAGATCCCGTAGAGATCACCAAGCCCATGCCCACCAAGTGGACCATTATCACAGCCCTTGACTGGGTGCTCGAGAACGCTTGCGACTCTCAATTGAGCGAGGAGTTCTGGAAGGAGAACGAGAAGCCGCTCAAGTATCTCACTCGTCGCCTCAAGTTGAACAAGATTCAGGTTGTGTTTCTCGCCATCCTTGTCGAGAGAGCCGAGCCTCTGTCTTGGCGCAAGTTTGGCCGTTTCCTCGACTGCTCTCGCATGTCGATGATGACTTACACTGACGACCTCGACGACCTGGTGGCTAAGCGTTGGGTTGTGCGTCGTGGCTCTCAAGAGTGTGGCGTTACCTACGAGGGATTTGACCTTGCCCAAGGTGTGGTGAGTGCACTGCGCAAGAACAAAGTGTTTGTCCCCGAGAAGATTGAGGACCTGTCGGAGCAGCAGTTTATGGACCGCATTGAGGGTAGGCTCTCCCGTGACCTGCATGACCGCAACGTTGCCTTTGCCGACACCGAGGAGTGGCTGGTGATGATGTGCAAGGCCAACCCCAATCTGCCCGTGTGCAAGCGTCTGCTGCGTTACCGCGACATCCATGTGCTCTCGCTCATGCTTGCCATTATCTTTGACCATCTCCAGTGGGCTGGCAACGACCAGGAAGGCGTGTCGATGAACTCTCTCTCCATTTTCCCCGACGACTATGAGTGCGACGGCATGAGATTTAATCTCACGCATGGCGAGCATGTGCTCATGCGTGACGGCTATCTCGAGTGGGCGTGTGAGGACGGCGTGGTCAACAACTCCAAGTTCAGAATCACCAGCAAGGCCAAGAGCGAGTTCCTCTCATCGACCACTCCCAGCCGCTCGATGGTGCCCATGGGCAGCAACAACAACCGTCTCCTCACCAGCCACACGAGCATCACGCCCAAGACGCTGTACTACAACGCCAGCGAGCAGAAGCAGGTGGAGCGCATCATGAGCATGTTGAGCGAGGACAACCTCCCCGCCATCCAGAAACGCCTGCAGGAGCAAGGCATGCGCAAGGGGGTGGCATGCTTGTTCTACGGTGGCCCCGGCACAGGCAAGACCGAGACTGTGTTGCAGCTTGCTCGCGCCACTGGACGTGACGTGATGCAGGTGGAGATCGCCGGATTGCGCGATAAGTTTGTGGGCGAGAGCGAGAAGAACATCAAGGAGGTGTTTGCCTCTTACCGCAATCTGTGCAAGACGGCGCCGGTGATGCCCATCCTCTTCTTCAACGAGGCCGATGCCATCATCAACAAGCGTTCGGCCAATGCCTCTCAATCGGTCGATAAGATGAACAATGCCATGCAGAACATCATCTTGCAGGAGCTCGAGACACTCGACGGCATCTTGATTGCCACAACTAACCTCACTGCCAACATGGACTCGGCATTTGAGCGCCGCTTCTTGTTCAAGGTGGAGTTCAATAAGCCCGAGACCGACGTGAAGGCCAAGATATGGAGCTCGATGCTCAAGAACATCAGCGACAGCGATGCCTATGAGCTCGCGTCGAAGTATGACTTCTCGGGCGGTCAGATCGAGAACATCGCCCGCAAGCGCGCTATCGACTATGTGCTCACCGGTGAGTTTGCCGGACTCAAGGACATTGAGTCGATGTGCGACAGCGAGCTGATCGACTCGCGGCAGGCGGTACATCGCCAGCATGTGGGGTTTGCAGTGTGATTTACCTGCGCAGATAGTTGTAATCACACAAAAATATTGTATATTTGTAGTTATTGCTGTCCGGTTAAAGTTGCGAGAGTTGTACTAACTTCTCCTAACACTGTCAGTTACAACACTTTGGTATAACCGGGGCTTGGTGTAGAACAAAAAAAGAAAATGATTTTTTTAGTTTATATGGCTTACGCTTAGAACCGTGCAGCGGTAAGTGGGCAAAGCCCGTGCCGCGATCAGCGAACCTCCCTTAAAATGGAGGACTCTGTCCTCAAAATGATAGTACACTATCTATGAGGCAATTCCATTTTGCTTGCAGAGCAAGCTATTTTCAAAGCGAAGCATAAAAATCATGATAAAAATATTTTCTTTTTTTTTACCGGACAACAATAATTTGCAGTGAAGTTATATCCTTGTTTAGCATAACTAAAAAAACAGATAGAAATACATGAAGATCATTTCAACTAGCGACTGGCACTTGGGCAATCTGTTTCACGGAAACGATCGTCTGGCCGAACATAAGCATTTCTTATCATGGCTGTTGCAGCGCATTGAGGAGCAACAACCCGATGCCTTGCTTGTGGCAGGCGATGTCTTTGACAACGGCAACCCGAGTGCTGCGGCACAATCGGCCTACTATGAGTTCCTTGCCGATGCCACCCGGGCATGCCCTGCCATGCAGGTGGTGATCACCGCTGGCAACCACGACTCGGCCAATCGGCTTGAGGCTCCGCGCGCATTGCTGTCACGCCACAAGGTAGAAATACGCGGCACAGTGCATCGCGAGTGGGTGGTGACCGACGACGGCGGGTGCTGGACCGTGAACTATGACGACCTCATCATTCCCATGCAGAGTTCCGACGGCTGCCAGGTGGTCGTTCTTGCCGTCCCTTACCTGCGCAACGATGTGGTGCGCGGCGGCAGTTACTCGGAGGGCGTGAACGACTTCATGCGTTCACTCATGGCGAGAGCGCGTGAGCTATATCCCAGCCACAAGCAGGTGATGATGGCTCACATGTATGCCAAAGGGGCCGACATCGCTCATAGCGACGCAAGCGAGAAAATCGTCATCGGCGGACAGGAAGAGGTGAACATGGAGGGATGGGACCACCACCCCGACTATCTGACCTGCGGCCACATACACAAGCGCCAGCACATCTGGGACACAACATGGGCACGTTACACCGGCAGCATCCTGCCCATGTCGTTTGCCGAGAAAGACTATGTGCATGGTGTGGACCTCGTCACGATGACACCCGGAGGCAAGACCATCAACGTGGATCTCCTCGAATACACCCCGCAGCATGCGTTGTGCGTGCTGCCCGAGGGCGACGAGGAACTCACGCCCAAGAAACTCGCAAAACTCATCAACGAGTCGCTCGACGAGCGTGTGGATGGAGTGCTGGGCGATGACTTCAAGTATGTGGTGCTCAAGGTGAAACTCGACAAGGTGAAGAACGACGAGATCAAAGCCCTGGAAGACCTGATGGGGCGCAAGAACGCCGTGCTGTGCAAGATACAGAAGGTGGTGGGCAACATAGACCTCACCACTGTGGTGGGCAACCGCCACATCACCAGCATCGACGACATCATCGACCGCGACCCGCTTGAAACGCTCAAAGAGACATTTGTGGCCGAGCACAAGCGAGAGATGAACGAGCGACAGGAATCATTATTGAAGGAATTATTAAGCAGCATTAACGACTAATCTCCACTACTATGAAACTCATCAAACTCGAGATACTTAATCTTGCATCGCTCGACAATAAAGACGGCGAGGTGATAAACTTTGAAGAAGGCGCCCTGGGCGAAACCTCTATCTTCAGCATCGTGGGTCCCACGGGCAGCGGCAAATCGACGTTGCTCGATGCCATCTGCCTTGCCCTGTACAACCGCGCGCCGCGTTACCCGCGCAAGAAAGGCGACCGCAACCAGACCATAGAAATATATGGCCAGGCCGACAGTGACGAGAAAAACCGCATTGCTCCCACCGACGGACGAAACATATTGACACAAGGCAAGAAGGACGGTTACAGCAAACTCACATTCCTTGCCAATAACGGCAATGTTTACCGTGCCGAGTGGCATGTGCACATCAACATCAAGAAATTCACGGAGCCCATCACCAATCTGTTCCTTATCTCAACGAAGGACGGCCAACCCGTGGAGGAGATGCGTGAATGGAGCGAGCTCCCGTCTATCATAGGCCTTGACTACGAGCAGTTCCTGCGCACCGTGCTCATTGCGCAAGGCTCGTTTGCCAACTTCCTTACTGCCAAGGAGAACGAGCGTTACGAATTGCTTGAGAAACTCATTGGCTGCGAGGAAACCTACACCCGCATCGCTGCCGAAATCAAGGCGAGGAAAGACGCTGCCGACGATATCTATAACAACATCAATGCCAGCGTGAACGCTTTCAGGCAAAATGTACTCGAGGCAAGTGATCTCGAAGCCCTCAACGAGGAGATCGCCCGACTCGAAGCGCTGGAAAAGCAACGGAACGAGCAGGTGAAGAAGGTCGAAGAAGACTTGAAATGGTTTACCGACAATAATGCCTTCCTGGGTCAGGTTGAGAAACTCATCGGCGAGGAAAAGGAAGCCCAGGAAGGGCTTGGCAGCATCAAGACGGCAGTAGAGCGGCTGTCGCTGCACGATGCAATCTTGCCAGCCGTTGACATCCAGCGCGAAGCGGTGCGCCTAGAAAAAGCCGTCGCCGATGCCGACAAGGCCATCAAGGACCTGACGCAAGACATTGAAAAGAGAGAAAAGGGTATCAATGAGCAAGATGAGGCGAGAAAACACCTTGTGGACAAGGTTGCTGGTGTCAAGGCCGAGATAGATAGGCTGACACCTCACATCGCGAAGGCACGCGAGATACGCGCACTCTTGGAACCGGCACGTCAAGATGTGCAGGACAAAATCAAAGCTTACGGCACCGCACAGAAAGAAAAGAACGATGCGCAAAAGGCCGTAGATGAGAACCTGAAAAACATCAGTGCCGGCGAGGAGCAAAGGAACAAAGCCCTGACGGCGCTGGAAAACCTCACCGCCGAAATCTCCGTCAAGAAGACTAAACTGGCGCAGGCCGAGGAAAACGCGCTTGCCCTGCTTGAAGCCGAGAAGAAGAAAATTGAGGGCGTCAATGCCGATAAACTGCAGGCCGACAAGGACCTTGCTGCGACAAACTATGCCCACCTCGCCGAGGCGATTGAGGTGGTCGAGCGTATAGGCGACATATCAAATGAGTTGGCCTCAAAACGCTCGCGCCAAGACGTGCTGAACAAGGAAAACAATGAATTGAAGGATAGGCTGAAACATCTCGACGTGGATAGCATGAAGAAGGATGTTGAGGATTTGATGAGGGTCTATACCCTCACCACCAGCGAGCAATGGGCGAAGCATCGCCAGCAACTCCGGGACGAGCAACCCTGCCCGTTGTGCGGCAGCAAGCATCATCCTTATGTAGCCAGCGCAGAGCAATGTGAGGAGGCTGCAAGTGCACTGAAGACTATGCTTGACAATAAGAACGACCAGCTGACCCGGATGCAGCAGGAAGAGAAAGAATGTTCTGGCAAGTTGCACCAGAACGATGGTGAGTTGACAGCGCTTGCCGATGCTATCGGCAAGGCAACAACCGAATTGGCGGCGATGGACAACAAGTGGAACGTGCTGGCAGCCAGCCATTCCGAGTGGATTAAGGACAAGGCGTCGCTCCAATCTTTGAAGCCTGCATGCGAGAGCGCCAAGGAAGAAAGCGAAGCGGCGCTCGCCCAGTTTAACCAAGCGAGCCGGAACATAGAAACACTGCAAGGCCGCAGAGATTCTGCTACACGCGACAAAAACCTCTATGAGTCCACTGCAAGCACTCTCATGGAGAAGGCAAGGGGCGCGGTGACTAGTGCCGAGACCGCACTGGCAGGATTCAATGCACTCAAACCCAAACTTGACGAGGTGCTTGCTGGCAAGACCAATGTGTTCAATCGGGCCAACGACGCGCATGAGGATGCTTCGGAACACGTGAAAAAACTCGTTGTCAGTTTTGAAGCCGAACTAGGAGGAAAAAGCCCCGAAAGCGAGGAGAGACGCCTTCAGGACGACAAAGTTGCTGCCGACAATGCCGTGGATGCCAAGGTCGAAGAAATCACCCAGTTGAAGACCCGATTGGGCGAACTGCAAGGAAATCTGGCAGCCAAGCAGCACAAGCAGCAAGAGGATGCTGCCGCCCGTGAGGAAAAGGTCAAGGAACTTAACGAGTGGATAGGTAAATACAACTCGTCGAGCAACGCACGGCTCTCGGTGGAAGACGTGAATGCTATGCTCACCGACACCTGCGACTGGGAGGCTGTGCGTGCTAGCAAGAAAGACAAGGAGCAAAAGCTCAACTCGGCCACAACATTGAGAAAACAAGCCGAGGAAGTGCTGGCCAAGCATCAAGAGAAAAAACCGTCGAAGACGATCGACGAGTTAGAGGTTGAGCATGTAAAGCTCTGTGACGACTCCCAGCATCAACAACTTGTCACAGCCAAGGCAAAACTCACGAACCACGATAACGCGGTGTCACAGATGGGTGCAAAAGCCGACGAACTGAGCCGCGCCGAACAAGATAAGAGCGACTGGACCGAAATCACCAAGGCGATAGGCGGCGACGGCAAGACTCTGCGCAAGATTGCACAGTGCTACACGCTGCGTTTCCTCATCGAGCATGCCAACGACGAGATACGCAAGTTCAACAACCGCTATGAATTGCAGCAAGTGAAGAACTCACTGGGAATACGCGTGATAGACCACGACCGTGCCGACGACGTGCGCGACACCACATCGCTCTCGGGCGGCGAGACATTCATCGTGTCGCTGGGACTTGCACTGGGCCTTTCATCACTCTCATCTCGCAACATCTCGTTTGAGAACCTGTTTATCGACGAGGGATTTGGCACGCTTGACCCTGACACCCTTGCCACCGTGATCGACTCGCTGGCAATGTTGCAGACCTCGCAAGGCAAGAAGGTGGGCGTGATATCGCACACCGACACGATGAGCGAGCGCATCACCACTCAGATACGCATCATCAAGAATGGTAATTCGGGCAGCAGCCACATCGAGGTCTATCCGATGTAACCGTCTTATTTCCACCAGCATTCAAACTCGTGGTGGCTATTGCGCTTGTCCTCGGGCGGGAGTTGCATGTAGTCACCATAGTGCTTGGTGAGGTAGGCATCGTAGGCTGCTATGGCGCGATAGGTGCGGTTTTCAAACTGCACGTCAATGTAGTCCCTGAACACATCGGCGTCCATAAACTCTTTTTCGCCATAAGTGCCGGTGATGCATCCTGCTACCTGCGCGGTGTCAAAGTCATGGCTGCGCAGCAATGCGTCAAGTTGGCGCAACCGTATGCTGCGGGGCACAATAAATCGATAGAAGTGCAAGATGATGTAGGCCTGTTCCTTATAGTTGAGACTTGACCACGGGTATCGAGTCATCCTCACCACGTACTTGTATTTTTTATACAGCCGGTAATATTGGGGCAGTTGCTCCCATGAGGGCAGACCGTCTATCGCAAAAATGTCAATAAAGACACCGTTGTTCAGACCGGGTTCAGTGAGCACTGTGCGATCGTCAAAAATCTTTGCAAAGAGCAGATGATACCCTCTGGTGTTTCCCATGTGTTGCAGCTTGTAGTGCTCATAGTTGCCCTCAAAGCCGGCAATAAACTTGTCGTAGTCGGGCCGTGGCATCATGATGTCGATGTCGTCGTCCCACGGGATAAATCCCTTGTGGCGAATGGCACCCAGCAGCGTGCCTCCGCCCAGCGAGTAACGCAACCCATGACGCGTGCAATAGTCATGGATGCTGTCCATCATGCCGAGTTGCAACTCATGCATCTCCTCAAGAGTAACAGGCCGTTTATTCATGATTATATGAAATAAAGAAAATGATTTTAATTTTTTATGGCTAGCGCCTGGAAAATGGTGGACTCCGTAAATAATATTACTTTATCTATCAGACATTTCCATTTTGCTTGCGGAGCAAGCCATTTTCAAAGTGAAGCATAATATCAAAGATAAAAAATATTCTTTTCTTTTACCGTACACTAATAATCTGTGCTTACTACTGCTCAAAAAAGTGTAAAGTACGGGCGATGCCTTCGGTGAGCGTAACGCGGGGGGTAAAGCCCAGTTGCTGAATCTTGGCGTTGTTGAGTGCGGTGCGCTGGTAATTGCAGTAGCCGGTGTTGCTTGTGGCTATTTGTTTCACTACCTTGATGTCGTGGCTGCTGGTCTCGCACACGATTTGTGCCACGTCGCCGATGGGTGAAGGCTCACATTCGTTCGAGAGGTTATAGGCCTCGCCAGGAGATCCTTTCAGTGCCACATGCATCATGCCGCTGATAGCGTCGGAGATGTAGCAGAATGCTCTCACCGCAGTGCCGTCGCTTGTGAGCACGATGTCGTGGCCGGCTATGGCGTCGGCAATGAAGTCGCTCATCACGCGTCCGTCGCCCTCGGTCTTCATGCCAGGGCCAAAGACATGGGCTAGCCGCACGCTGTTAAATGACACGCCATGCTGCAAGTAGTAGCTGCGGGCAATGGTTTCCTCGGCGCGTTTGCCCTCGGGGTAGCAGGACCGGTCGTCCATGGGGTCGAGTACTCCCATCTCGTGCTCGCTCACGCAGTTGTGGTCGCCGGTGACGACATTCATGTCGCCATAAACCTCGCGCGTGGAGGCGAGAATGACACGCTCCGACTTGCAGCGGCGGGCTAGTTCCATCACGCTGAAAGTGCCCATGAGATTACACCTCATGATGCCCACCGGGTCGGTCTTGATGTAGTGGGGGCTGCTGTTGCCTGCCATGTGGAAGATGAAGTCGGCGCGGTCAGTATTGATAGGCGCAGTCACATCTTGACACAAGAATTCACAATCGCTATCAAGCAGTTTGCCAAACAAGTGTTGCATGCGTTGCATGTTGCGTCCAAGCTGTATGAGCCTCACTTTGATGCCTCTTTCCCGGTAGAGGTAAATGAACAGCATCGCCAGGTAAGTGCCCAGCATGGAGTAAGCCCCAGTGATGAGCACCGTCTTTCCGTGAAAGCGCTGCCAGTCGAGCTGTTCCCGGGCAATGACCGCAAGGTCATGCTGTACTATATTGTTGTGATACATTAGTTTCGAGAGGTGTCGTTACTATCGTTATTAACGTTGTTGATGGCAATAAACTGATAATTAATTGATTAAGTCATAGGGGGGGGTAAAAACCTGTTGCATCTCGATGTAGTTGAGCAACGAGCGGAACAGGATCACGTCGCTAGGGAATGTAATCTTGATATTGGTGGTGGGACCGATTACCATGTGGTAGGGGATATCATAGTCGCACAGCATCGAGCAACAGTCGCGGAAGTCGGTCTTGCCGTCGGCGATGGCACGCTCGTGCAGTTGCAGAATGTCGTTGAGACGGAAGCACTGTGGCGCGCGCACGATGTGCATTTTGTCGCGGTCAAGCAGCTGCCGTTGCCCCTCGTTCTCAATGATGAAAGTCTCGGTGGGCTGAGCCACGACGATGGCGTTGCCATGCGTGGCGGTGGCATTGATGCAATCGGTGATCAGCTTGGTAGTAACCATAGGTCGCACGGCATCATGCACGAGCACAGTGGGGTTGTCACATCCCGCCTCGCGCGCATAGTCACGAGCCGCAAGCAATCCGTTGTAAATGGATTGCTGTCCCTCGTCACCGCCTTCCACCACACGCACTACCTTGTTAACGTAGTTTCGTTTCATGGCAACTCTAGCGATTTCCATCCATTCCTTGAGGCACACCACCACAATAGCATCAATGAGTTGGTGGCGTTCAAACGTATCGATAGTGTAAGCGATAATGGGCTTGCCATTAACGTCGATAAATTGCTTGGGAATCTTGTTCCCCATGCGGGAACCTATCCCCCCAGCAGTAATAATAGCTATATTCATAGTTTAGTTTGATAATTTGCGGTTAATAAAATCAGTAGAGCTATCATCCACCTTGAATCGGGCAAAGTAAACTGTTCTAATAAACCATTGGAACACATAATATAAAATAGGATGATTGTAAAGCAGATTGTATATCTTGATGCTTTTGCTCCGGTGCAAATGGGTAATCCCTATTGCTGCACACCGGGCAAAAACCTCTTTGATTTCCTTAAACGAATAGGGTGTACACAAGATGCGGTTGAACAACATCGTGTACTTTTGGGTGAAGTTGCTCATTACCGGGTCGCATCCGGCCAATGCTGGTGCATATCCTTTGAGAAGTTGATTAACTGCAATTAGGTCATTGACAGTAACTTTTATATGCTCCACGTCTCGTGTGCGCACTATGCCGAGAGGGTTGGATCTGTAAGAATAAATCTTGTCGCTGCTCACAAGCAATGTTCCGTCATGACGCAAGGCATTCCATGTTATTGCAGTGTCTTCATTGAAGTTGATTGCTGGCCATTTCAAGTCATTGGTTTCCATAAAGGAGCGCTTGAATAGTTTTATCCACACGTTCACTCTCATATAGTTGCTCTCAATATATTGGCGTATGTCTCCCACATATTTCACATGACCTGGGATCATCGCATCACCACATGTGGCATCGTGAACGTTATCGAACACCATGATGTCAGTATTTTGGGGTATCAGGTTGTCAACGATGTGGCGGTAACTGCCAGCGAGCAAGAAATCGTCGGCATCAATAAAGTGCAAATATTTTCCAGTAGCAATGCTGAGACCCGCATTGCGTGCTTCGCCCAGACCTTTGTTTGCTTGGTGCACCACGCGCATGTTGCCATGCAAGGCCGCAATGCTGTCAGCAACAGCACCACCGCCGTCGGTCGAGCCATCATCAACAATGATGACTTCAAACTCGTCTTCATCTAGGCCTTGGTCGTAGATGGAGTCGATGCATTGTCTTATATATTGCTCTTTGTTATACAAAGCAACAATTGTAGATAATTGTCTTTTCATTTCTTGATTATGGAACAGATTTGATTCGAGGGTAGGATATGGGTTATTTCCAGTCAGTCCATTTGATAAAAGGTAGCGACTTTAGTGATTCTGAATTGATGTAATGGGCTGATTCTTCGTAGTAAAACGAGTGAACTTGCCCTTGTTCCATTGTGTCAAATATCGCCTTGTACTCCTCGCTGCCATTGTAATAGTTCTTTTTCTCGACACGTTCTTGATAAGATTGCAAGTCGGTTTTGAGGAACTTGTAGTGACGCAGCACGAAGCACATCCCGATCCAGTGCTCATGTCCTGGCCAGTGCAGACTGTGGCTGTTGTTATAAAGCATTTCGGGGCGATAGCAAAATATTGCCTGCTTGCTCAGGTGGTTGTTAATGCCAAACACTCGGTGCCGCGGTCCGCCGAAAATAGAATTGCTTGATTTCTCAAAGTAGCTGCTAGTGTCAAAGTAGGAGAACATCTCGGGTATCTCGTTAGAGGCACAGTCGGCAGTGAACACATCGGCCTGTGCATACATATCTACCATGTAGCCTTGCAGTCGTGAACGTCCGTAGTTGTGGTGATGCTCAATCATTTCCTTGATGCTGTGGCGTTCACTTCCCGCATAGTCTAGGAGTTCGTCTGAGTCAACGGCGACATACCACTTGTTGTAGCCCGTGGTGGCAAGCACTCGTGCCATCCAGGCTTCTCTTCGGGGCGTGTAATACGGTTCCTCCACGCAGTAAACGCGTGTACCAGGCTGTGCTGCTACATATTCCAGGGTGCCGTCGGTAGAGCCGTTGTCGATGACGATGAACTGTTTTATCCCCAACCGGCGGTAATGCTCATAGAAGAGCCTTATGCGTTCAAGTTCGTTCTTGACCGGTACCACCAGTGTGGGCTCTAACGGGTCTTGCGACATGTTGAGTGTGTCGCTATGCAGTGTGATGGCAGTGCCGAAGAACGTCTTCATCTGCGCGTAGACATAATCGCGCCTCCATGTTGAGCGATAGAGCCGTACCCATTTTTTCAGTTCGTTGCGATAGACGTCCTTGTCCATGCCGAAGCGATGACTAGCTGCCCTCGCATAGCGCACGTAGATGGGCAACAGGCAGCAATGGTGCTTAACCGCACGAGCCGCATTGATTATATGTCGCATGAATTTTTTCATCTTGGTATATCGTTGATGATGTCCAGGTTTTTCTGGGCAAGGTTGCGGATGGTGGGGGGCAGCAAGATGGGTTTATTATGAAACTTTTCGAGCTGAGACAGCACGATGCCTTTGTCGATGGTGCTGTATTTCAAGCACCGGTCGCTCTCGCCTATCTGGTCATAGTAGCGATGGGTTT
>JAGHSP010000284.1 GCA_018065815.1 Candidatus Sodaliphilus limicaballi
GCACTGCCCGCAACCACGCTTGCCACGAACTGCTATTTTGACATGTTTAATGGCTGCACCTCACTCACACAGGCACCCGCTCTGCCCGCAACCACGCTCACCGAGAGCTGCTATAGAGAAATGTTTATGAATTGTACTTCACTCGCCCAGGCTCCCGCTCTGCCCGCAACCACGCTTGTCTATGGTTGCTATAAACAAATGTTCTATAACTGCGCGAGTCTCAATCACATAGAAGTAGCATTCACCGACTGGGGTAATTCCTGTACTCCTGATTGGCTCGCAAATGTATCAAGCAAGGGAGAGTTCGTGTGTCCCGAAGAACTGCAACCCGAATTTGGCTCAAGCTACATCCCCGAGGGATGGACAGTGAAGCACAATGATGAACCCGAGTTTGCCACGGGCGACGTGAACGGCGACGGAACTATCGATGTGATTGATGTCAACGTGCTCGTGAGCATCACCCTGGGCAACGCCAGCGCTGACGATTACAACGGACGTGCCGACGTCAACGGCGACGGCGCAGTAGATATCATCGACATCAACGCAATCCTCGCAATCATCCTCTAACCCTCTCTTTGCCTCTCTTTGCCTCTCGGGGAACTCAAACCTCTCGGGGAACTCGCGGAACTCGAACCTCTCGGGGAACTCGGGGAACTCGGGGAACTCGGGGAAATATTATTTATTTCTGAAAAATTTCCCAAGGAGCAAAAAATTTCCCCGAGTTCCCCGGGTTCCCCGAGAGGCACAGGAAACAGAAATATAAACTAAAAACTTTACATATTATGAAGAAAAGACTACAACGCCTAGCGATGCTTCTGCTCGCCTTCACGCTCATCCCCCAGGCGGCATGGGCGACCATGCCAGGGACAGGAACTAAAGACGACCCCTTCCTGGTGTATCACCCCGAAGACCTCACCACATTTGCCGAAAAAGTTAATTCAGGCAGATGGAAAGGCACATGTGTATACATCAAACTGTTTAGAGACATTGACATGGCCGGTGTTGATTTCCAGCCCATAGGCAACGACAAATATCCTCTGGAAGTGAATTTTGATGGAGATTACCATGCCATTAAAAACCTCAACATCAATTACAGCAGTGATAATCAAGGGTTTTTCGGAGTTGTAGAATTTGCTACTATCAAAAATTTCACAATCAGCGGAACGATGACCTCCAGCACCAGCGGCCTGACCAACATCGGTTCGGTGGTAGGAAAAGCCAAAAAAGGCGTTAATATCAACGATGTCCAGTCAAGCGTTAACATCATTATTAACGGTGTTGCACAGAAACACATTGGTGGAATCGTGGGTCACATCGAGGGAGGGTTAGTTTATCCTGAAGCCGGTCCCTACGCTTGCACCTACAGCGGAGTCATCAATGCCGGTACCAGCACCGACTGCATAGGCGGCATCGCGGGCTTCGTGCATGCCGAATCTAATGCACAGATCTCCTACTGTTACAGCATAGGTTCCTTATATTCCAGTGGCTCTGGACCTACCATGGGCGGCATCCTGGGTTATAACAACAACGAGCAAACGAGATTCTCCGGCGTA
>JAGHSP010000198.1 GCA_018065815.1 Candidatus Sodaliphilus limicaballi
TAATTAAGTTATGCAATACCCAGGTCTTTAGCAATCTGGTCGAGTTTAGCTTGTGCCCACTCGTTCTTGGCATCGTAGTTCTCGGCACTGTCGAGGGTGTCGTGAACCTCAATGTAGAACTTGATCTTGGGTTCAGTACCGCTAGGACGGATAGAAACCTTTGTTCCATCTTCAGTGTAGTACTGGAGCACGTTGCTTGTAGTGGGCATATCGAGTTTTTCAACAGCGCCTGTAACGACATTCTTTTGCTCAAGCGTCTTGAAGTCTTTAATGGTAACTACGGGAGAACCAGCGATTTCCTTCATTGGGTTCTTGCGGAAGTTCTTCATCATTGCCACGATTTCCTCTGCACCTGTCTTGCCAGGGCGAACTACAGAGATACCGAGTTCCTTTGAGTAACCATAAGTCTTGTAGATGTCAATGAGCATGTCGTTCATTGTCATACCCCTGTCTTTAGCCCAAGCAGCGATCTCGCACATCAAGGGAATTGAAGACACTGAATCTTTGTCACGAACGAAGGTCTGGGGCAGGAAGCCATAGCTTTCCTCGCCACCACCCAGGTAACGGCCCTCGCCTTCCATCTCACGCATCACGGTAGCGATCCACTTGAAACCTGTGTAGCAGTCAAACATCTTGATGTTCTGCTTCTCGGCGATCTTTCGGATAGTTTCAGAAGTAACGATAGTCTTAACGATATACTCATCACCCTTGAGCAGACCGAGTTCAGCGCTGCGTGCCATGAGGTAATAGTGGAAGATAATCTGAATCTGGTTACCATTAACTAGTGCATACTCGCCCTTGGTGTTCTTGATAACGAGACCAATGCGGTCGGCATCGGGGTCGCTAGCGAGAACGATATCGGCCTGAACTTCCTCGGCTTTCTTTATTGCGAGTGCCATAGCGCTTGCATTTTCGGGGTTGGGGGAGTCCACTGTGGGGAAATCTCCGCTCATCACGTCCTGCTCGGGAACATGGATAATGTTGTCAAATCCCCAACGTTCGATCGAACGAGGCACAATGTAACGACCTACACCATGGATAGGGGTGTACACGATTTTAAGGTCATGCTGGCGCTTGTTAACCTCGGGGCTGAGAGAAAGTGTGTGGATTTCCTCAAGATACTCGTTGTCAATCTTCTCGCCGATTGTCTCGATGAGGGCAGGATTGCCTTCAAACTTTATCTCGCTCACGTCGCTGATGCGATTTACATATTCAATGATGTTAACGTCGTGGGGAGAAACCACCTGTGCGCCATCATCCCAGTAAGCCTTGTAGCCGTTATATTCTTTGGGGTTGTGTGATGCAGTGATGTTTACACCGCTCTGACACCCTAGATGACGGATTGCATATGACACCTCGGGAGTGGGGCGAGGACCTTCAAAGAGGTAAACCTTGATGCCGTTAGCCGAAAAGATATTTGCAACAGTCTCGGCAAACAGACGGCTGTTGTTGCGAACGTCGTGACCAACGACAACCTTGATCTGCTCAAGATCCTTGAACGCTTCTTTGAGGTAGTTGGCAAGACCTTGTGTAGCTGAACCTACTGTGTAGATGTTCATGCGGTTGCTGCCTGCACCCATGATGCCGCGCAAACCACCTGTACCAAATTCCAGGTCTTTGTAGAACGATTCAATGAGTTCGGTCTTGTCCTCGGCCTCAATCATTGCCTTAACTTGTGCTTGAGTCTTTTCGTCATAGCCTGCTGAAAGCCTACCTTGTGCCTTCTCTGTGACTTGTTTAATTAATAATTCGTCTGCCATAATTTAAATTTTTATATGATTTCTAT
>JAGHSP010000090.1 GCA_018065815.1 Candidatus Sodaliphilus limicaballi
GTTTCGGTAAGCGCTGCCATACTTCTATATGAGGCAGTCAAGCAACGCCAAGATTTAATGCAATGAAGACAAACAAAAAGACAAGACAATACGCAGGGCTCATAGCCGCAGTGCTGGCCTATTATCTCATACACGAAGGCGCTCACTTGGTGACAGCCTTGTGCATGGGTGTGTTCAAGACCATCAATGTGGTGGGAGTCATGGGAGTTCAGATAGATGTTTGCAACGAAATGATGAGCGACACGCAGATGGGTGTGTTCTGCCTCATGGGACCTGTGGCAACCTTGGTTTCAGGATGGCTGCTTGTGGCGCTGGCAGGTTGTATCGGCCGTTTGAATAGTAGTTTGCTGCGTGCCGTGTTATACTACATCACCATTATCATGCTGTTGCTCGACCCGTTATACATGAGCGTGATATGCGGCATGGTGGGAGGCGGCGACATGAATGGCATCGCGCTGCTCATGCCCGAAACCGCAGCCCGCATCGCAGCAGGAATACTGCTCATCGTCAACGGCTTATTATTCTGGAAACGAGTGCTCCCAGTCTATACAGCATCATTCAAGGAACAAGGAGAATGAGCCGAGTCTGCCATTCTCCTACTTGTGGATTTGCCGACTTTGTGGTTTAGAAAATACTGTTGCTTTCAGGGATTTCAGCACGCCTTATGCACATGATATAGTATATAGGCATGTAGGTAACATTGTCCTTTGTATATACTTCACGTTCATTATCAAGCACAATGCCCGATGGAATATTGTACTCTTTGTTTGCAAGGAATCGGTCCAGTGCCTTGTGTGAAGTAAAGTCCTTTCCTGATTTTATCTCAATGGGTAGCACTGTCATTCCTGCCACATTGTTAACAAGAAAGTCAACCTCGCCTTTCTTAGCGTTGTCATAATAGAAGAGATCGTGCCCGTGTGCCTTCAATTCCTGAGCAACCACGCTCTCGTAAACGGAACCGAGGTTTATGTTTCGCTCGTCTTTCATCACAGGAGCAATATTGTACTCATACAATCGTCCCGTGAGTATTCCCACATCGTTCAGATACAGTTTGAGCAGATTCTTGTGGACTGACTCTGACAGGGGATATTTGGGATTAGAGATAGCGTGCACATCGAGGGCTATGCCTGAAGATACGAGGTATTCAAATTCTTCGGCAAACCACTCAAATCTGTCACCTCTTTTTTCGCGGATATCTTTTGCCACGATGCGTTTCTTCTTGTTTTCCATCTGAGACACAATCATGTCATAAATGCGGCGCACAAGTAGTTTCTTGCTAGATTCCTTCTCATACTTGGCTGCATCCTCTTTATATAAGTTGCGTATTGATTCCTGAACTTCTCGTACCCTAACGATATTGTGGGTTTCCATGTAGGTGTTGACTGCATCTGGCATACCTCCCACTAACAGATATTTTTTGAACTCGCCTAGCAGTTTTTCGTGCTGTGCCTCTGAGAGAGAGGCTTGTCGCTGGTAGCAATCATGCACATAATCAAGGGAATCTTTGCCCCATCCTTCGGCCATCAGCCACTCTTCAAAATCAAGCTGATACATCTGCTTGCGGATGATGCTGCCAATCGGTATTGAAACCGTGTTGCGCAGGGCGATACCGAGCAAGCTGCCACTAGCTATATAGGCAAACTTGTCGTCCTCACGCATAAATTTCAGCATGGTCAGATACTGGGGATAGTGTTGTATTTCATCAAGGAAAACAAGCGTGTCGGACTTATCGCCCAATTTCCCTCCTGCAACCATGCTCAGGGTTATGTAAAACTCGTCTAATCCGTGTATATTGCGGAACAAACCATCCGTTTCGTCGTCTTTAGCAAAGTTAATCTCAACGAAGTTCTTGTAAAGCCGATTGCCGACTTCACGTATAATAAATGATTTGCCTATCTGTCTAGCTCCCTCAATGACCATTATTTTGTCATCTCCAGAGCGCAAATGAGCCTCAATACATGTGCTGATTTTTCCGTAGAGCATAGCCATATTACACTTTTTCTTGATTTTTACGTATGCAAAATTACACTTTTTCTTGGAATTGAGCGTTATAAAATTACACTTTTTCCCATTTTTCCGGGGTATAAAATTACACTTTTTCCTGATTCTGCATTTAGATAGGTTGTGTGAGGGACTCCACAGAAGTCAAAAAATAGAGCACCGTGATGTTGAAATTACGGTGCTCTTTGTATCAGATGAGTCCACAAGCCTTATAGGTACGCTGGTGCCACTGGCTGTCTTGGGCTCACTGTTGTACATTCATTCCGTGTTCTCTTCCCAGTGTACATGTTATTGCACTGATTGCAAGAACTTCAATCTCGGTATGTTATCGTCTTCTTAAAAATCCAATCGTATTTGTATTAGACACTTCAAGGTCACTAACCCAACTGGTCACGTTATTTACTATCATATTAGCAGCCAATTCCGCTTCTGCTCGACTCCTGCTTCCCGCTGATGCGGAAACAAGAGATATATTGTATGCATATGCTATTCACGACTGCCCCCTGTTGTCGTCGGTGCACTTGCCCAAGAGTATGAAAAGCGTGGGCACCGCTGCTTTCTCATGTTGTTTGAATCTCACATCGATAGTTTTGTCGCCGTCAATGAAGGAAATACCTGTAAATGCTTTCACCAGCTGTGGCTTGATCAATATCGAGATTCCAGAAGGGGTTGAGGTATTGAACAAGGACTGTTTTGCCAAGAATCATAGTCTCAAAAGCGTCGCATTGTGGCCCACGAGCCGCTCTTGTTGACCGAACTGCGCCGTCCTGGCATGGCACAGTGCAGTTATATATGCGGTGAGAGTGGCGGTGTGTTGTATGACATATTAGATTAGGAATTTCAATCCTTCACCCCCTAGGAAAAGAACAACTAAGCGGATGTGTCACTATGATGACGCATCCGCTTAGTTTCGTGAGGGTGTGTCAAAATGCATTTTTGTAGGGTAACAATTCTTTTGCCCTTACAGGGCGTAATTATTTAATGCCCTTTTACCCAGGGCGTTGCCCTGGGCTAATAGCGGCATTGCGCTTACAGCGCGCCGTTTATACTTGCATTTTGACACACCCTCTTTGTGACCTTGAAGG
>JAGHSP010000229.1 GCA_018065815.1 Candidatus Sodaliphilus limicaballi
ATAGAATAGAAAAGTATCTTAAAAAACCAGGCAAAAAGATGCTTATCGTGGATGGAGCCCGGCAGATAGGGAAGTCATTCATTATACGCCATGCTGCAAAAAGTTTATATCCTAATTACATAGAAATAAATATGGAAAAGGACAAACAAGGCAGCAGGTTGTTTGCCGACGCGCGCACCACCACCGACTTCTACATGGCATTGAGCAGTGTTGCTGGCGACCGGATGCACGAGAAAGAAAATACTCTGGTATTCATTGACGAAATACAGGCTTATGATCATTTGCTCACTTTGGTTAAATTCCTAATGGAAGAAGGAAAATATACCTATATAGCTAGTGGATCTCAACTGGGTGTGGCATTGAAGAAAACTCAGTCAATACCTGGCGGAAGTTATGAACGACTGCGCATGTATCCGCTCGATTTTGAGGAATTTCTATGGGCTAATGGCATGGGTGAACTTGCTATTGAAGGCATGAAAAAGGCATTTGAAAATATGGAACCACTCAACGAAGGATTGCATAACCGGGTAATGGATTTATTGAAGAAATATATCCTTGTGGGTGGATTGCCTGATGCTGTGAATGCCTTTGTAGAGGATAAAAACATTGTAAAAATACGCCAGGTACATAGTGATATACATGATTTATATCTTGACGATGCGGCAAAATATGAAAAACAAGCAGGGCGCAAACTGAAAATACAACGCATTTACAGCATGATTCCTTCCAATATGGAGAATAGAAAGAAACGCATCGTGGTTAAGGACATAGAGGAAAAGACAGGAAAGAGAATGCTGAATTATCAGGATGAGTTTGATTACCTATCGGCTGCTGGTATCACTATTGAATGCAAAGCAATAAGTAAACCTTCTTTCCCATTGTGCTTGAATGAAGGTAAGAACTTGTTGAAACTTTACATGAACGATGTGGGTATGCTCACAGCCATCATGTATGGACACAATTTAAAATCCGTAATGGACGATGAAAGTAGCATTAACCTCGGATCGGTTTATGAAACATTAGTGGCACAAGAACTCACTGCTCACGGGTTAGGATGTTTCTACTATGATAACAAGAAAAACGGTGAGGTTGATTATTTAATTAACGATAGCACAAATCTCACCACTCTGCCCATTGAGGTAAAATCGGGCAAAGATTATACCGTGCACAGTGCGTTAAATCATTTTATAGAAGTGAAAGAGTACAACATAAAACAGGCATTTGTACTTTCTAATGAACGCAAAGTACACACAAAAGGCAAGATAACATATATACCTATATATTATATTATGTTTTTAAACTGCGCCAACGAGGTGGTGGGTAAATGGTAAAAAAATATTATGAAAAATATAAAATTAAGTAGCAACGGAAAGGTACTATTAAGCTGTGATAAATCAGCCACTGAGGTTATAATTCCATATGGTGTAATCAGCATATGTGATTGTGCATTTTTGGAGTGCACAAGTTTAACCAGTATCGAGCTTCCAAACAGTGTAACCAGCATAGGTGATTATGCATTTGAAAAGTGCACAAATTTAACCAATATAGAGCTTCCGAACAGTGTGACCAGCATAGGTGACGAGGCCTTCTCACATTGCAGCGGTTTAACCAGTATCGAAATTCCGAACAGTGTAACCAGCATAGGTTATGAAGCCTTCTGTGGTTGCAGTGCTTTAACCAGTATCGAGCTTCCAAACAGTGTGACCAACATAGGAGATAGTGCATTTGGGGAGTGCACAAGTTTAACCAGTATAGAACTTCCAAACAGTGTAACCAGTATAGGAGATGGTGCCTTCTCATATTGCAGCGGTTTAACCAATATAGAGCTTCCGAACAGTGTAACCAGCATAGGTTATGGTACATTTGAGAAGTGCACAAATTTAACCAATATAGAGCTTCCGAACAGTGTGACCAGCATAGGTTATGGTGCATTTGAGAAGTGCACAAATTTAACCAATATCGAGCCTCCGAACAGTGTGACCAGCATAGGTGACGAGGCCTTCTCACATTGCAGCGGTTTAACCAATATAGAGCTTCCGAACAGTGTGACCAGCATAGGTGATTATGCCTTCTGGGGTTGCAGTGCTTTAACCAATATCGAGCTTCCGAACAGTGTAATCAGTATAGGAAAAAGTGCATTTTCGAGTTGCATAAGTTTAAGTGAAATTAAAGTAGACAAAGGAAACAAAATATATGATTCCCGTGAAAATTGTAATGCTATAATAAAAACAGGAAATAATGAATTAGTGTTAGGATGTAGGAATACTATAATACCGAACAGTGTAACCAGCATAGGTGATTATGCATTCTGGGGTTGCAGTGCTTTAACCAATATCGAGTTTCCAAACAGTGTAACCAGTATAGGAGATGGTGCCTTCTCACATTGCAGCGGTTTAACCAATATCGAGCTTCCGAACAGTGTGACCAGCATAGGTGATTCTGCATTTTGGGAGTGCACAAGTTTAACCAATATCGAGCTTCCGAACAGTGTAACCAATATAGGTGATAGAGTATTCAAAGGTTGCACAGGATTAGTTGAGGTTCATATAAAAAGTACACTTCTTGCTAAAGATATTGCAAAGGCTTTTTATGATATGGATTTATCAAAAATAACTTTATATGTACCTATCGGGATGGGTTATGAATATCGTCACGATAGTGTTTTTTGTAAATGCAAAGAGGTGAAGATTGAAAAATAAATAATTATGAAGAAGAAATCAATGCTCGATCTGCATCGTGTGGATGCTGAGCAATATAAAGAGGTGGAGAAGATTCCGCTGGTGGTTGTGCTCGATAATGTGCGCAGCGAGATGAATGTGGGCAGTGTGTTCCGCACTGGCGACGCGTTTGTCATTGAGGGTGTGGTGCTGTGCGGCATCACTTCACAACCGCCACGGCCTGAAATCCACAAGACTGCGCTGGGTGCCGAGGAGAGCGTGCAGTGGAAATACTACAAAGAAACGCTCGATGCGGTTAACTACTTGCGTGGCGAGGGCTACAAGATTCTCTCCATAGAGCAGGTGCACGGCAGCACTAGTCTTGAAAAATTCATTACCAAGCCTGGCGAGAAATATGCCGTGATATTCGGCAACGAGGTGAAAGGCGGGCAGCAAGCAGTGGTTGACGCCAGCGACGGAAGCATCGAGATTCCGCAGCTAGGCACCAAGCACTCGCTCAACATCGCCAACACTGCCGCCATAGTAATGTGGCACGTGTTCCAGCAATGCAAGTTGTAAAATAATATTTTAGGTGGGTTCTATTAATTATGAGAAAGGTAATATTCTTATTTCGGTCGATTTTGAGCCTGTTTTGGTATATTTTTGACATTCAGTCGGTCACGAAGCCCGCTTCGCTCCCTCTTCATGCCAAAAATCTACTCAAAACAAATCTCAAAATCGTCTCGACATAATTAATAGAACCCACCTTTAGTGGGGGTCGAGCCAGTTGTGTGCTGCGGCATGGGAGGCGGTGAGGCGGACACGGCCGGTATAGGCTTGTTCCATGCACTCGACCACGATGGCCTGCACACGTTCCAGTTCGGACGGGATGACGTCGAAGTTCAACTCATCATGCACTTGTAGAATCATCTGCGACTTTATGCCCTCGGCCTGGAAACGGTCGTGAATGGCAATCATGGCGCGCTTGATAACGTCGGCTGCGGTGCCCTGGATGGGCGCGTTGACGGCATTGCGCTCGCTGAAACTACGCACCACGGCGTTGCGCGAGTTGATGTCGGGCAGCATGCGGCGGCGACCGTCGAGAGTGGTTACATATCCCTTCTCACGTGCCTGCTCCACGCTGCGGTCGATGTAGTCCTTCACACCTGGGAAAGTAGCAAAGTAGCCGTCAATGAGCAGTTTAGACTCGGTGCGCGGTATGCCCAGACGCTGACTCAAACCGAATGCCGAGATGCCGTACAGAATACCGAAGTTGGCTGTCTTGGCCTTGCGTCGCTCGTCGCTGGTAACCTGGTCGAGCGGCTTGTGGTAGATGCGTGCGGCAGTAATGGCGTGGATATCGTGCCCGGCGGCAAATGCCTCTAACATAGTGGCGTCACCGCTCATGTCGGCCACAAGGCGCAATTCTATCTGTGAGTAATCAGCGCTGAAGAAGATGTTTCCCTGGGCGGGAATGAAAGCGCGGCGTATCTCGCGTCCATCGTCGTTGCGCACTGGGATATTCTGCAAGTTAGGGTTGGTCGATGAGAGTCGTCCGGTGGCAGTGACGGTCTGGTTATAGGTGGTGTGCAGGCGTCCGGTGCGCGGGTTGATGAGTGCCGGCAGGGCGTTGACGTAGGTTGATAGCAGCTTGCGTATGCCTCGCAGTTCGAGTATCTTGTCGATGAGCGGATGGCGGTCACGCAGTTTGAGCAGCACTTCCTCGGTGGTGCTGTATTGCCCGGTCTTGGTTTTTTTAGCCTTCTCGTCGATTTTTAGCTTTTCAAAGAGCACTTCACCCACCTGCATGGGCGATGCTGTGTTGAACTCCTCGCCTGCGAGCAGGTGGCACTCGTGGTCGAGAGCCGTCATGCGCTCGGTGAGCACTGTGGAATAATCGGCCAGGGCTTTCACGTCAATGCGTGCTCCGGCTATTTCCATGGCGGCAAGCACCTTGACCAGTGGCATCTCTATGGTGTCGAGCAGATGTGTCATTCCTTCCTGCTTGATCATGTCGTCGATGATGCTGGGCAGGGTCATGTTGATTGCGGCTGCCTCACATGCCACGGGAGCGATGCGGTCAGGTTTCACTTGTGCCCATCGCAGTTGTTTCTTGCCTTTGTTTCCTAGCAGCGACTCGGGAGTGGCGGGCGTGTAGAATAGCACGTCCTGTGCCAGCTGCACTGTGCTGTGTCTGCGCTCGGGTTGCAGCAGGTAGTGTGCCACGGCTGTGTCATAGTAGGGTGCGGTCCATTTTACGCCGGCCTGGTGCAGTATCACCATGTCTCGCTTCACGTCGTTGCTCACGATGCGTGTGTTGCCCTTGAACAGCGGTTCCACTGCCTGCATCATGAACCCCATGCCGTCGCAAGGCAGATACACAGACTCGCCGCTGGGCGGACACACGGCAAAGCCCACAATCATGGCGCGCATTGCCTCATCGCCGTCGGCAATGATGTTCACTGCCAGGTTATCGAGTTTGGTCCACTGTGCCACCAGTGCCTCGGCCTCATAGGTGTCGGCCACGATGCGGTGGTTGCGCGGGCTGAATAGTGAAGCGTGGGTATCAGCCACTGGTTGAGACGGCTGAACGGCGCTGTTGCCCTGCTGTGGGGTGTCGAAAAGGCTCAGTTGCTCGCCTGCGGCGGGTGCAGGATGGCTGGCGGCGGGTTCGGGAACATCGGCTCCTTCAAGGCCCACGTTGGCCTCGCCATGGTCGATGATGCGGGCAGCAAGCGTGCGGAACTCGAGTTCGTCAAACACGGCACGCAGTGCGTCCATATCGACGCGCTCACGCAGGAGCGATTCTTCGTCCCACTCCAAGGGCACGTCGGTGATGATGGTTGCCAGGTACTTGGAAAACTTGATTTGCTCCACGTTGCTCTCCACCTTGGTCCTGAGTGCGCCTTTGAGTTCGGCAGTGTGCTCGATGAGGTTCTCCACGCTGCCAAACTGGGCTATGAGTTTCTCGGCAGTCTTGGGTCCCACGCCGGGACATCCGGGAATGTTGTCGGCGCTGTCGCCCATGAGCGCCAGCATGTCAATCACTTGCAGCGGCGACTGCAAGCCGTATTTCTCTTTCACTTCTTCCACGCCCAGAATCTCGCCCTTGCCTGGATTGAGCACCTTGACATGAGGAGTGACCAGCTGTGCAAAGTCCTTGTCGCCAGTCACCATGTAGGTCTCAAAGCCGTGGTCCTGCGACATGTGGGCTAGGGTGCCTATCACGTCGTCGGCCTCGTAGCCAGGAACGATGACCACGGGAATGCGGTAAGCCTCGAGTATGCGCTTGATATATGGCACAGCGATGAGAATGCCCTCGGGGGTCTCGCTGCGGTTAGCCTTATATTCCGGGTAAGCTTCGTGGCGAAAAGTCTTTCCGCCGGGGTCAAAGCACACGGCGATGTGGCTGGGGCGCTCACGCTTGAGCAGGTCCTGGAGTATGTTGACAAAGCCGAACACCGCACTAGTGTCGATGCCTGTGGATGTGATCCTGGGATTGCGTATCATGGCATAAAAAGCCCTGAATATCATCGCATAAGCGTCAATGAGAAGAAGTTTTTTCATGTCGGTAGTTTTTCTTTTAATGCAAAGGTAGTCATTTTTTCAAGAAGGACAAAATCGCTATGATATAATTGAGGGTATGTCAAAATGCACGAAGTGGCGACGCGCTGTAAGCGCAATGCTGCAACTAGTCCAAGGCAACGCCTTGGGTAACAAGCGATAACATTAATGCGCCCTGTAAGGGCAAAAGAATTGTTACCCTACCAAAGCGCATTTTGACATACCCTCTTAAAGTGGTGTGTTGAGAATTACTCAAACTGTATTGTGCCTGTCGATCCCGGCTTGGCAGTGTGTGCCTGTGCGGCGGTGTGTGCCTGTGCTGCCGGGGCGTTCTGCGGGGTCTCGCGCAGTGCGTTGATGCGCTGCTTCACCTCGGGCATACGCTTGTAGGCAGCATGGTTGCGGAGCTCGTCGAGGAGGGCCTCGTTCTCGATATCCTCACGGGTGAGAATGATGTATTGAGCTGCTGCCTTGTCCTTCTGCGACTGGGCAATGACATCCTCGCCGTAGAGTTTTTCCATCTCGCGGATGCTTTCTTCATCTTCCTTGGGTTTGGCGGGTGATGAGGTTGCTACGGGTGCTTTTACCTGAGGTTCGGGAGCCTCATCGGTGAGGCTGAGGTCAAATCCGGCAGCAAGGATGGTGATCTTGATGCGGTTGTCGAGCGAATGGTCGAAGGCCACGCCGGTGATGGCATCCACGTCGAGGCTGAAGTTGGCCATGAAGCTCTGCATCTCGTTCATCTCGCTCATCTGGAAGGGCTCGTCGCTGTCGGGATTGAAATAGACGTTGATGAGGATGCGGCTCGAGCTATATACGTCGCGGTTCTTGAGCAGGGGTGAGTTGAGAGCGTCGTTGATAGCCTTTGTGACGCGGTTCTCTCCCTCACCGTAACCGGTGCTGATGATGGCTACGCCACCGGAACGTAGTGTTGCGTTGACGTCGTTGAAGTCGAGGTTGATCTTACCCTCGGCGGTGATGAGTTCGCTGATGCTTCGTGCAGCGGTCGAGAGGGTGTCGTCGGCCTTGCCGAATGCGTTGTTGAAGTCGAGGTCGGGGTAGATGTTGATGAGCTGCTGGTTGTTGATGATGAGCAGTGCATCCACATACTTGCGCATCTCGTTGGCTCCGGCAAGGGCTTTGATGATCTTGCGCTGTCCTTCAAAGATGAACGGAATGGTGACAATACCGATGGTGAGCACGCCTTTCTCATGCGCGATGCGTGCCACGACGGGAGCTGCTCCTGTACCGGTGCCGCCGCCCATGCCGGCAGTGATGAACACCATCTTGGTGTCGTCGTCAAAGAGCGCTGCGATGTCGGCGCTGCTTTCCTCGGCTGCCTCGGCTGCCACGCCGGGGTTGTTGCCGGCTCCCAGTCCGTGGGTAGTGGTGGGGCCTATGAGCACGCGGTTAGGCACGGGCGACATGTTGAGCGCCTGCCGGTCGGTGTTGATGACCACGAATGAGACACCGTCGATGTTCTGTGAATACATGTGGTTGATGGCGTTGTTGCCGCCGCCGCCCACGCCCACTACCTTGATGATGGTGGGCATCTTTGGGGTTTGTGCCTGGGGGGCGAATGACCCGTCGTCAATTACGCCTTCGAGTGGGGGGATATTATTTCCGTCTGTCATTATTGCTGGTGTTTATTGTGTTGCTAAAGTGTTTCTTTCTCGCCGTGGAGTTTTTTAGTACTCATCGTCGTCGTCATCGTCGTCGGGGTTGGTCAATATGTTGCTAAACTTGGTTTGAAGTGTTTCCCACATCGACGGTTTTTTCTTCTTCTTGGATTTTTCGGGCTTTTCTTCACGTTCTTTTTCAACGGGTTCTTGCTGGATTCTGGGTCCGTGGATGTCGATATCCACGATTTCGCGGAACTTGACGCAAGAGTCCATCTTGTCCATCACCTGGCAAGCCTCGGCGATGATGGCCATGAGCTGCACGTTGATGTCTTTGTGAGCATTGGCAAGCGCATTGTTGAGATAGATGTTGGCAGGCAATGTTGCCTTGTGTGTGGCAATCTTGGTGTTCTCTTCGAGCATCTTGGCGATGCCTTTGAGTTGAGCTGCACCACCTGCCAGGACGATGCACGACATCTCGCTGGCTGTGACTCCGGCATACTCGAGCTGCTTGTTGATGTTGGCGATAATCTCGCCCACGCGGGCGCTGATATAGTTGGCAGCGTCACGCGAGTTGACACCCTCGATTACCACCGAGTCGGTGTGAGGCACCTCGAGAGGGTTGTTTATGTTCTTCTTGACGTTCTCGGCTGTTTCTTCGAGCACGCCAGGGATGCTGTTAGCGATGTCGAGGGTGAGGTTGCGTCCGCCCAGGGGCAGAGTGTTGAGGTAAACCAGCATACCGTTCTTGTAGATTGACACTGTGGTGGTCTCGGCACCCATATCTACGAGCATACATCCCTTTCGTTTCTCCTCGGTGCTGAGCACGTGGTTACCCATAGCGAGCGCTGTGACGATGGGCTTGGAATTGAATCCCTTGACCACGCGGTCGAGGTTGAGCAACATGCTGCTGTTGGCAACGATGAGGTTGAGCTTGACCTTGATGCTCGATCCGTAGTGTCCCACGGGATTGTTGTCGGTGATGAGGCTCTTGTCCACGTAGAAAGCGCGTGGCACTACCTCGATGGTCTCATACCGCTTGAGGCTGGTGCGGCAAGCGTCGCGCTTGATCGACTCGATGGTGGCGCTGGTGATGGCGGTTGAAGCGTCGATGCTGCGGTTCACCTCGCTCGACTCGCTGTGGAGTGTGCGGCCGCTTCGTCCCACGTAGATGTGTGTTATGTCGCCATCAAGTGCGTTCTCGAGGCGGCGCAGGATGCGGTTGATGCAACTCTTGATGTTCTCTACGTTCTGCACCCAACCATAGTTGACGCAGTTAGAATGCATTTCTTCCTCGTAGTGGTTCACGGTGATGCGCGAGTCGTTGACTTGTGCAGCGGCTCCCACAACCTTGGAACTGCCAATCTCGATGGCTACGATATATTGTTTCTGATCCATGATAAAGGGTATATATACACTGGTTTATAATTTAATTCTTCTTTTTAGTAGTATCGGCGGGTGCGTCAGAGATGATGTCAAACGGCGTCTCGTCGATGTAGGCTGTATCGACGGGAAGTTCGATCTTGACAGCCTTGGCGCGCTTGGTGGCCACAACTTGGTAGTTCCACTTGACCGAGATGGTGTCGTAGTAGTCATATCCCTTGTGTGGCAGCACGTTCTTGTAGAACGCGGTGAGTTTCTTGAACTTGTTCTCGAAGTTGTCGGCCGAGCCCATGTTGACCACGTGCCCGCTGATGCTGGGTGTGATGAAGATGTTGTTGCTGTCGCGCACGGTGATGATGGTGACGAGCGACTTGAGCGTGGGGTCTTTCTCGATGTACTCTACCAGGGGCAGGAGCCTTGTGGGCTGGTACTTGGGCGAGAAGTTTCCTGTCACCACGGGAACGTCGGCATGGAACTCGGCCACGGCGTGCATCTGCTTGCCGTCGTGGTTCACATAGTAGCTCTTGTCTCCGTCAAATACTCGCAGCACGGGCACGATCTGCTTGACCTTTATCACAAGATGTCCGCTGGGCGACATGTAGCACTCGGCGCTCTCGAGGTACTCGAGCTCGCGCAGCTTGCTCTCGATGGCATGGATATCTACTTTACCCACGGGTTTTCCCACCGCTTTGAGTCCCAGGCGGTTCATCTTGTCCTTGATGCCCTGCTCGGTAACGAGCGATGAGCTGTCGGCGTTGCTGATCACCACGTCGATGCCGGTGCACAGTTCGGCCGAAGCCTTGCCGTGCGCCCACACGATGCCACACACGAGCAGTGTGGCCATCACAACGAGCAATATGTATCTAACGATCTTCTTCACCGCTGTTGGAGTTTAATCTCTTGGCACATCTGGGGCAGCATGTTGACCACGTCGCCGGCACCAAGTGTCAAACAGACTTCAAAGTTAAGCAAATGTAGCGAATTAATCAAATTTTCTTTGGTGTAAATGCTCTTTACAGGGCAAGTTACCTTGTCGAGTATGATTTGAGAGGTCACACCCTCGATGGGAAGCTCGCGTGCAGGGTAGATGGGAAGCAGCAGCAACTCGTCGGCCAGCGACAGAGCCTGGGCAAATCCGTCGCACAGGTCACGGGTGCGGCTGTAGAGGTGCGGCTGGAAGATGACGCTGATCTTGCGTCCGGGATAGAGGTCGCGCACGCTGGTGATGCTCGCCTTGATTTCATCGGGGTGATGGGCATAGTCGTCGATGACCACTTTGCCGTCTTCTTTGAGCCAGAACTCGAAGCGGCGCTTGGGACCCATGAATGATTCCATGGCCTGCTTCATTGCCTCGGCGCTGGCTCCGGCAATGCGGCATGCCGCCATCGCTGCGATGGCGTTCTCTATGTTGATATCTACCGGCACTCCCAGCGAGATGCCCTCCACGGTCTCCCACGGGGTGACCATGTCGAAGGTGATGGTGCCGTTGTCTTTCACTATGCGTGTGGCATGGAAGTCGCCCTCGTCGCGTGAGTAGGTGTAGGTGGTGACGCCTGGCTGTGTGCGCGGCACGAGGTCGAGGCCGGTGTGCACGATGAGATAGCCGTCGGGGCGTATGAGCGAGGTGAAGTGGGCGAAGCTCTCAAGGTAGTTCTCGTAGTTGCCATAGATGTCGAGGTGGTCGGCATCGGTGCTGGTGACCACTGCCACGTAGGGGGTGAGGTGGTGGAACGAGCGGTCAAACTCATCAGCCTCAATCACCGAGTAGGGGCTAGTGGGAGAGAGCAGGCAGTTGCTGCCATAGTTGCGCAGCACACCGCCCAGGAAGGCGTTGCTGCCGGTGCCGCTCACCTGCATGATGTGGGCCGCCATGCTCGACGTGGTGGTCTTGCCGTGGGTGCCGGCAAAGCACAGCCCCTTGCTGCCCTGGGTGACGATGCCCAGCAGCTTGGCGCGCTTCACAACCTCAAAGCCGTGGGTGGTGAAGTACTGCAAGCCGCGGTGCGACTGCGGCACGGCAGGGGTATAGACCACGAGTGTGGTGGAGGGGTCGAGGCAATAGGGCGGGATGAGCGCCGGGTCGTCGTCGAAGTCGATGTGCACGCCTTCGCTCTCGAGCGCACGGGTGAGGTCGCTGGGAGTGCGGTCATATCCTGCCACTTTCTTGCCCTGTGCCAGGAAGTAGCGCTCGAGCGCGGCCATGCCTATGCCGCCGGCGCCCACGAAGTATAGTGAGTTGAATTCTTTCATCTTTCTTTGGTGAGTCTCCCACAGAGACACAGAGTGAAAATTAAAAATCTGCGTGCCCTGCGAGAGATAAATGAATGTTACTTTTTGTTGATGATGTTCAGTGCGTGGTCCACGATTTTCTCGGCAGCCTGCGGCAGTGCCATTGCAGCGGCGCCAGCGCTGAGCGTAGCTATTTTAGCCGTGTCGTCCACGGCGACAAGCATTGTATCGACCAGGGTGGCTACGGCATCGGCATCCCTTACCATGATGGCAGCGTTGCGGTTGACCAGCGCCATGGCGTTCTTGGTCTGGTGGTCTTCAGCCACATTGGGCGACGGCACGAGTATCGAAGCCTTGCCCAGCAGCTGCAGCTCGCTCACCGAGCTGGCGCCAGCACGCGACACCACGAGGTCGGCAGCGCGGTAGGCCATGTCCATGTTGCTGATAAACGCCATCTGCACCACGTTCTTTGCTCCCGACTGCTCGAGTGCCTTGCGGCATTCCTCGTCGTAGAACTTGCCTGTCTGCCACAGCACCTGCACGTCGTCGCGCGCGGCTATCTGGTCAAGGCGCGCCTTGATGGCGTTGTTCACGGTGCGTGCACCCAGGCTGCCGCCTATGATGAGCACGGTCTTCTTGTCGGGGTCTATGCCCATGGCTTTGCGGGCCTCTTGCGGCGTGGCGGTGCATTCGAGCAGGTTGCGGCGCACGGGGTTGCCGGTGAGCACTATCTTGTCCTTGTCGAAGAAACGCTCCATGCCCTCGTAGGCCACGCAGATGCACTTCGCCTTCTTGGCAAGCAGTTTGTTGGTCACTCCGGCATAGGAGTTCTGCTCCTGCAGCAGTGTGGGCACGCCTGCCCTCTGCGCTGCTTTGAGCACGGGGCCGCTGGCATAGCCTCCCACGCCTATGGCGATGTCGGGCTGGAACTCTTTCACGATTTTACGGGCCAGGTGCATGCACTTGATCAGTTTCACGGCTGCTTTGAGGGCCTTGAGGGGGTTCTTGCGGTCGAATCCGCTCACGGGCAGACCCTTGATTTCGAAACCGGCTGCCGGCACCTTCTCCATCTCCATGCGGCCCTCGGCGCCCACAAAGAGGATATTGGCTTCGGGAAAACGGCGACGCATCTCGCCTGCTATTGAAAGGGCGGGGAAGATGTGTCCTCCTGTGCCGCCTCCGCTCACTAGTATATTCATGTTATTTCCAGACGTTTTTTGGGGTTATTTGTGTTAAGTTCTCGGCATCGAGTCCCTCAGGGAGCTCGATTTCGGGTTCTTCTTCTTTATTCTTGTTGCTCTTGTTTACTATTGATATAGTGCGGCTCACGCTGAGCATGATGCCGAAGGCGAGGCTCATGACCAAGACCGACGTGCCGCCAGCCGAGATGAGCGGCAGCGGCTGTCCCGACACGGGGAACACGCCCGTGTTGATGGCCATGTGGAACAGTGCCTGGAAGGTGATGGCCGATGCGATGCCTATGATGATGAGCGATGGCCATGCACGCTTGCACTTGCGCACGATGATGGTGGCTCGTCCTAGCAGCGACAGGTAGAGCACCAGCACGATGATACCGCCCACTAGGCCTGTCTCCTCGATGATAATCGAGTAGATGTAGTCGCTGAATGCCAGCGGAAGTCGAGCCCCCTCGCGGTTACCGCCCACGCCCACGCCCACAACGCCGCCATGAGCCTGCGCCATGCGTGAGAACATCTCCTGTGAGTTCTTGTCGTCGATGGGCCAGTACACGAGCGAGTCGTTGTACCACCACTTGATCACACGGTCCATGCGCATGGCCCAGCGGTCGACATCTCCATCGTTTGCCTTTTTCTCGTTGTTGCCAAACACCTCTTCCATCTCCGATACAGGCTCTTTGCTAGCGACATCCACTTGTTCGGTTTTAGCAGCCTCGGCGTTCCTGAGTGTCTCGTCGTTGTCGTCGCCGCAACTTTTTACAAGCCAGCCCATGCCCATAATAAAGCCCACAGCCAGTCCCACAATGGCCAGTTTTTTCAAGCTAGAACCGCCTATTAAAATCATGGTGAGGCATATAGCGCCCAGCAACAGGCAGTTGGTGAGACCGCTCTGAATCATGGGTGCCGCATAGAGCGCTACAATGACTATGGCTATAAGCAAGCCTTTGTTAGACAGTCCGTTTTTCTCCTGGTTGCGTGCAAGCACATAGGCCAGCACGGTGACAATCGACACCTTGGCAAGCTCGGCAGGCTGGAACGAGACGCCGGCAATGTTGATGGCGCGGCGGGCACCATTGACGATGGCACCGAAAAACCTCACATAGACGAGGGTGAGCACAGTGAAGGCACTCAGGACAGGCACCGAGAGCAGGATGAACCCCGGCTTGTAGTAGTCGCGCCGTGCCACGAATGTGGTGATGCCCACGCCTACTAGCAAGAAGGCGGTGTGCTTGATGATGGGGGTAAAGATACCCTTCGAACTGACAAGCACGCTCGATGCCGAGTAATTCTCTATCACCGAGATAATCATCAGAGCGATGAAAATACCCCATATCCACGGGTCGCCATACTTGTGGGTAAAGTTGTGCGAGGTAGTTGGTTTCTTGATTGTGTTCTCTTCAGCCATGTGCCGTTAAATTTTTATTGTGTAGTTGTTGTGTGTTTTATTTCAAGTTGTTCACGCACTGCTTGAACTGGCGTCCGCGGTCTTCATAACTCTTGAACAGGTCGAAGCTAGCGCAGCAGGGGCTCAGCAGCACTGTCATGCCTTCGCTAGCCAGCGCGCGGCATTTATCGACGCATTCCTGGATGCTGCGTGCGTCCTCCACCACGGGCACCTTGCCGTCGAAGAAGGCATGCAGCTTGGTGTTGTCAACGCCCATGCACACGAGGGCGCGCACCTTGTCCTTGACGAGTTGCTCGATCTCGGTGTAGTCATTGCCCTTGTCCTTGCCGCCCAGGATGAGCACCACGGGCTGCGTCATGCTGTCGAGGGCATACCATGTGCTGTTCACGTTGGTAGCCTTCGAGTCGTTGATCCAGTTCACTCCGTCGAGCGTGCGCACAAATTCGAGTCGGTGCTCCACGGCCTGGAAGTCGGCGAGCGCTTGCTTGATTACTTCGGGGTCGATACCCATGATTGTGGCGCTCAAACCTGCCGCCATCGAGTTATACAGGTTGTGCACGCCTTTGAGCGCCAGGCGGTCGCGGTCGATGCTCCACTGCTTGCCAGCGGCATCAAACGTCACCACTCCTGCTTGCAAGCGCGCTGCGCACTGTCCCTTGGGCTCCACGGCCGTGAAGGGCATGAGCTGTGCGCCGCATTGCGCGTGCTCCATGTGGGCAGCGGTGATGGGGTCGTCCTGCCAGTAGATGAACGAGTCGGCAGCAGTCATGTTCTGCATGATGCGGAACTTGGCAGCGGCATAGTTCTCCATCTTGTGGTCGTAGCGGTCGAGGTGGTCGGGGGTGATGTTGAGCAGCACAGCCACGTCGGCCTTGAAGTCATACATGTTGTCGAGCTGGAAACTGCTCAATTCTATCACGTAGTAGTCGTGCGGATCTACTGCCACCTGCAGTGCGAGGCTGTTGCCCACATTGCCAGCCAGTCCGGTGTCGAGTCCGGCCTTGGTGAAGATGTGGTGGGTGAGCATGGTGGTAGTTGTCTTGCCGTTGCTGCCGGTGATGCACACCATCTTGGAGTTGGTGTAGCGTCCGGCATATTCTATCTCGCTGATGATGGGAATGCCTGCTTGCTGCGCCTTGACGATGAGGGGCGCAGTGAGAGGAATGCCGGGGCTCTTGATGATCTCGTCGGCGTTGAGGATCTTCTCCTCGGTGTGGTGTCCTTCTTCCCACGCGATGTTGTATTTGTCGAGAAGTTCTTTATATTTAGGGGCAATGTGACCCATGTCGCTCAAAAACACATCCATACCCTTGACATGAGCGAGCACAGCTGCACCAGCGCCACTCTCACCGCCACCCAAAATTACTATTCGTTTCATATTATTTTTTTTATATTTAGGTCATTAAGCTATCTAGGCTATCTAGGCTATCTAGGCTATTCAGGCTATTCAGGCCATCTAGTTTTACCTTAATTTAAGAGTAACAAAAGTGATTACCGCAAGGAACACTGCGATGAGGCAGAAGCGCATCACCACCTTGCTCTCGTGGACAGGTTTCTTGAGGTGCACCACATAGTCCCACTTGATGCTTTCTTCCTTGGCGGCAAAGTGGTGGTGCAGCGGTGTCATGCGGAACAGGCGTTTGCCTGTGCCGTAGCGGCGCTTGTGATACTTGTTGTAACCCACCTGAAGCATCACCGAGAGGGTCTCTATCAGGAACACGCCGCACAGAATCACCAGCAGCCACTCCTTGCGTATGAGTATGGCATAGACGCCGATGATGCCGCCCAGGCACAGGCTGCCGGTGTCGCCCATGAACACCTGCGCCGGGAATGAGTTATACCACAGGAAGCCTATGGTAGCGCCTATGAAGGCGGCTGCATATACCACGAGTTCACTGCTGTCGGGTATATACATGATGTTGAGGTAGGAGGCATAGATGACGTTGCCTCCCAGGTAGCACATGATGGCGAGTGCCAGTCCGGCGATTGCACTGGTGCCGGCAGCGAGGCCGTCCATGCCGTCGGTGAGGTTAGCGCCGTTGCTCACCGCTGTCACCACGAGGATGGTGAGGATGGTGAAGAGTATCCATCCTCCGGTCTGCGCATGCTTACCTGCCCAGCGGAAAAACATCGAGTAGTCGAGGTTGTGGTTCTTGATGAACGGGATGGTGGTCTTGGTTGCCTTCTCGGCTGTGGTCTTGTGGTTTACCACCAGCTCGTTAGTCTGCGTGTTGGTGACCGAGATATTCTCGTTCATCTTGATAGCGGGGCTCAAGTACATGGTTGCTGCCACGATGAGTCCCAGACCCACCTGGCCCACGATCTTGAACTTGCCCTTGAGGCCTTCCTTGTTGTGGTGGAACACCTTGATGTAGTCGTCGGCAAATCCCAGCGCGCCGCACCAAATGGTGGAAACAATCATGAGCAGCATGTACACATTGTTGAGTTTGCCCAGCAGCAGGCAGGGCACGAGGATGCTGATGATGATAATGATACCGCCCATGGTGGGAGTACCCTGCTTTGATGCGTTGCCACCCTCGTTGGCTGCACGTTCCTTGTCGTGCATCTGGCGGCCCTTGAGTGTGTCGATGATGCGGCTACCTATCACGATAGCGATAAACAGCGACAGCACCAGGGCAAAGCCCGAGCGGAACGTGATGTAGTCAAACAGTCGAGCTCCAGGAACATCGGCTGTGATAAAATCGTGAAACAAATGATAAAGCATATTGTTGTTATTGTTTTAGTTCTTTAAATCAAACCTCCTAATATATCTTAAAGTCATATAGCCGCCCGCGGCGTTCTTAAAGCGAAGCGTCCTTTAAACTCTTAAACCTTTAAACCTTTAAACTTTTAACTAAATCCCCATCGCCTTCTTGAGTTCCTCGCGGTCGTCGAAGTGGTGCTTCACGCCGTTGATTTCCTGATAGGTCTCATGTCCCTTTCCAGCCAGTACCACCACGTCGCCCGGCTGTGCAAGCATGCAAGCGGTGGCGATGGCGCTGCGGCGGTCGGTGATGGTGAGCACGTGGCGGTCGTCCTCGTCGAGTCCGGCTTGCATCTCGCGCAAAATCTGCTCGGGGTCCTCGTTGCGGGGATTGTCGCTGGTGAGGATCACCTTGTCGCTACGCTTTGCTGCCTCTCGTGCCATGATGGGACGCTTGCCGGCATCGCGGTTGCCGCCGCATCCGCACACGGTGATGATGCTGGCACCCTTGCCTATCACGTCGCGCACGGTGTCGAGCACATTGACCAGAGCGTCGGGGGTGTGGGCATAGTCCACGATACCAGTGTAGCCCTGCGGAGAGTGTATGGTCTGGAAACGGCCATCCACTGGCTGAAGCAGGCTCATGTTCACTGCCACCTCCTCGGGGTCAAATCCCAAGAGCACCGCTGCGCCATATACGCTCAACAGGTTATAAGCGTTGAAACGGCCGGTGAACATCACTTCGATAGACTTGCCGTTGATGATGAGCGATGTGCCGTCGAGACGTTCCTCCACCACGCGGCACTTGAAGTCGGCCATGGCGCGCAGCGAGTAGGTGCGATGGGTTGCGGCGCAGTTCTGAAGCATCACCTGGCCCACCTTGTCGTCGATATTGACAAGCGCAAAGGCGTCTTGCGGAAGCATGTCGAAGAACATCTTCTTTGCAGCGATATAGTTTTCCACTGTCTTGTGGAAGTCGAGATGGTCGCGGGTGAGGTTGGAGAACACGGCACCGGCAAACTGCAATCCGTCGATGCGGTGCTGCGAGCAAGCGTGCGAACTCACCTCCATGAATGCATAGTCACATCCTGCCTCAACCATCTCGTGCAGCAATCTGTTGAGCGTGAGGTGGTCGGGGGTAGTTTGCTGGGCAGGTATCTCTACGGTGTCGATGATGTTTTTCACCGTTGATAGCAGTCCGGCCTTGTAGCCCATGCGACGGGTGAGGTCATAGAGCAGGGTAGCGGTTGTCGTCTTGCCGTTGGTGCCGGTGATGCCCACCAGTTTGAGTCGGCGCGATGGCTGGTCATACCACTCGCCGGCAATGCGGGCGAGCGCCACGATGCTGTTTTCCACCTGCACGTAGGTGATGCCATCTTGGATATGTTCAGGCATGTCTTCGCACACCACAGCCACGGCTCCGGCATCGATCACTGCCGGAATGAACTGGTGTGAGTCAACAGCCACACCCTTCACAGCCACAAAAAGAGCACCCTGTGTCACAGCGCGTGAGTCGCGCACCACATCGGCAACCTCAACTGCAAGGTCGCCCACCGTGCGCAACACGTTCACATTATATAATAAGGTGTCAAGTTTCTTCATTTATCTTATTTCTAAAAATCCTATATAT
>JAGHSP010000423.1 GCA_018065815.1 Candidatus Sodaliphilus limicaballi
TTCGGTGGGGGTTATGTGCCCAAAGCAAGCTTTGTGCGTGTCGGCTTTCAGCCTCAAATTGATAATATATTTTCAATGAAAAAATCAGTGAGTTCAGTGAGATCCGCGCGGGGAGTTCCATTGCTGAATAGTTACTAATGCCGTATAAATCGATAATTTTTGTAATTATTTTCTGTTCTTTGGTTTGTTTTTCGTATCTTTGTAGTTGGTATTTAGGTGGTTGCGGCCTGTTTTTACAATAAGTAGAATCTTTTCGGTTGGAGAAATTCCTCTTACTCAATCACTGTTTATACTTGTGAAAGTACAATAGATTTACAATTTAATATTTACATTTCATGAAGAGAAAAAGTTTCAAGCTATTTGCTTCTCTGGCTTTGACTCTCGCCGTTTGCTTGGCAGCAAGTGCTATAGGTACGACGAGCAATGTGAAAGCTCAATTGAAGTTCAGAGGTGCACACAGTGTTCGCACCGAGCAGAGTAGTCAACTCAAGTCGGCAAACCATCAGGTTTCTGCGCCACTTTCAGCCGCAAAGAAGGTGTCACGAGTTGCCCCCAAAGATGTAGCGTTCCCCAACCTTATCGGTTCGGTTGTTCAAAGCGAACAGGGACTTAACGTCGGTATGTATTCAATTACACCCAATGGACTTACTCCCATCAAGACCAACTATCAGATGAATGCCGCTAATGGTGGTGCTGCTCTCGACGGTCAGTACATCTGTTGCTTTATGGATCAGTACATGGGCGAGGTATATGGCGCTTACTACCGTGTGTATGACATGAGTAACTGGACGCTGGTTAAGCAGAACTTCAATGCTGACTTTAACCTGATGTCAGAGTGTATGACATCTGACGGTAGCGACATTTATGGTTGCTTCTACAAGAACGACCTCAGTGGCTATGAGCTGGGTACAATGACACTTACTCCCAATCCTCAGCGCACAGGTACCATCTGCTCGCTTTCAAAGCCTTATATTGCTCTGGCTTGCGATGCTCAGAACCTCTATGGCTTGTATGGCGATGGTAAGCTCGTGCAAATCAGCAAGCAAACAGGTGCTGAGACCGAGTTGGCTCAAACAGGTATTGTTTCTAACTACCTGTCATCGGCAGCTTTCGACAGCAAGACAAAGACTCTGTACTATGCTAACTGTACCGATACAGAGATAGGTCTCTACAGCATCGATTTCAATAACAACTATGCAGTGGCTAAGGTGTGTGACCTCAAGGGTGAGGTGTGTGGCATGCATCTTATCGCTCCTCTTGCCGAGGACGCTGCTCCTGCTGCAGTGACCGACTTCAAGGCCGTATTTGGCGCTAACGGTTCGCTCAGTGGTACTGCTACATTCACCATGCCCACCAAGACATTTGCTGGCGAAGAGCTCACGGGCGAACTCGACTACAAGGTGGTTGCTTCGGGTGCTGAGTATGCTACTGGCAAGGCTAACGCTGGTGCATCAGTAACTGTTCCTGTTGAGGTTGCTAAGGCTGGCAAGTATAAATTCACAGTAGTTACCACTAATGCAGTGGGTGATTCTCCTGCAAGCAACGCTGCTACACTGTGGGTTGGCCCCGATGAGCCTTATGCTCCCGGTTACGTTGACATCGCTTATGCCGATGGTAAGTTCAACGTTTCATGGCCTGCAGTAAAGACTTCTAAGAATAAAGGTTACTTCGATGCAAGCCAAGTTACTTACACAGTGACTCGCTACATCAACAATGTTAAGGATGCTGTTGTTGCCGAGGGTATCTCTGCAACATCTTTCGATGACGAGGTTGCTGAGCCCGAGGCTTTGTCAATCTATACCTATGAAGTGGTTGCTTCGTTTGCGGGCACTGCTTCAGAGGCTACTAGGTCAAATGCTGTAACACTGGGTAACATCGTTCCTCCTTACAAAAACGAGTTTAATGTGGCTGCCGACATGGAGGCGTTCACCATCACAGGCAATGGCGCTCAGTGGTATTACGCCGATGCTGGCGAGGCTGTTTCGGGCTACGACATGTGGAACGACATGGACACTTGGATGATTACCAAGGCTGTGAAGCTTGAGGCTGGCAAGGCTTATTCGTTCTCGGTTGACGTTCACGGCGAGGATTATTACACTGACATCTTTGAGGTGAAGATGGGTACCGGCAACACTGCCGAGGCTATGACAACTCAACTCGTTGAGCCGACTACACTCACCGATGCTATTTATAGAGCTTATCGTAGCGAAATCAAGGTTGAGACTACTGGCGTTTACTACATTGGTGTCCACTGCCTCTCAGCTAAGAACATGGGTGGTGTTCACGTAGATAACTTCACAATTGGTGCTCCCGTTACAACTGCAGCTCCCGGTGCTGTTGAGAACGTTAAGTTCACTGCACAGTACGATGGCTCTACTGCTATTGACGTAAGCTTCAATGCTCCAACCAAGACTATCGCTGGCGATGCTCTGACTTCACTCACTAAGGTAGAGGTATTCCGCGATGGTAACCTTGTCAAGACCTTCGAAGGTATCCAGCCCGGTGCTGCTTGCTCATTCAAGGACGACTGCGAAAACACCGTGGGTACTTATCACTACCTTATCGTTGCGACGAACAACGATGGCGCAGGTATGCCTTACGAGGCCGATGCTTATGCTGGTCTCAAGCTGCCCGCTGCTCCTCAGGTATGTAACGTGGTTGAGAGTAATGACGTATTCGGCCAGGTAACTGTATCTTGGACTCCTCTCAACACCGACGTTGATGGTGACCCCATCGATCCTAGCTTGATTACTTATACCGTACTTGATGTGGACCAGAATATTATTGCTGAAGGCCTCACTGCCGAAGATGCTAAGGGTTGGAAGACCAGCGTTGACGTATATGAGGGCGAACAGAAGTGGGCTATCTACTACATCTTTGCAAAGAACCGCATCGGTCTGAGCCCCACAAACGGCTGGACACAGATGATTCCCGTGGGTACTGCTTATACCGTTCCTTTCCGCGAGTCGGCTCCCGAGGCTAACCTCAACACCATCTGGATGAAGGAAGGCGAAGGCTTCTGGATGACTGCTCAGGCATGCTATCAGCCCGTGTGTATGCCTCAGGACAATGACGGTGGCATGTTCTACATGGAGCCCTTCCTGGCTAAGGATAACAACTTGTTCCTCTCTGGTAAGATTCAACTTACCGAGAGCGACAATCTGGCTCTCTCATTCTACTATTGCGGCTCAGCCGAGGACATCTTCGACCTCAAGCCCGTTGTTAGAATTCCCAGTGGCGAGACTTACTACATAGGCGAGCCCATCCACGCTAACTCGGTGGGTACAGGCTGGCAGCGCGTATTCGTTTCACTTGCCGACTTCAAGGGACAAGTTGTTCAAGTGGGTCTGAACGTAAACAACCGCTCTAAGCAAGAATACTTCCTCATGGACAACGTAGAGGTTCGCGAGTTTGCCGAGAAGGATGTTGCAGTAATCGACTTCGTTGCTCCCACAACAGTTGCTGCTGGTGGCAATGCTAAGATGAATGCTGTGGTTACCAACCAAGGCTCAAAGGTTGCCGAGAATGTAGCCGTTGAACTCTATGCTGGCGACGAAGTTGTTGAGACTGTTAATGTTGAGTCAATCGCAGTGGGCGAGAACAAGAAGGTAGAATTCAATGTACACGTAGATGTTCAGGCCGAGGGCCGCATTAGCTATAAGGTAAAGGCCGTATATGATGGCGATGCAGTTCCCGAGAACAACACATCGGCAGTTAAGACTGTTGAGGTTGTTCCTTCTACACTCCCCACCGTTACAATCGAGGGCGAGACCGATGGTAGCACTGTAACTCTCACATGGGATGCTCCCAAGAGCGAAGGTCAGGAAGAAACCGTTACCGAGGACTTCGAGAAGTGTGAGTCATTTGCTATAGGTAAGGCTGGTGACTTCACATTCTATGACCTGGATGGTTCTATCACATTCGGCCTCGACGAGGGTACATTCCCCGGCTCAGGTTCAGCAATGTCTTACATCGTATTCGACTCTGAGCAACAGTCGGCTGTTCCTGCACACAGCGGTAACAAGTGTCTCGCTTCGTTTGCTTCGACAGCTACTGCTAATGACGACTGGGTAATCACACCCCAACTCAGTGGCAAGGCACAGACTATCAGCTTCTGGTGCCGTTCATTCAAGACTCGCTTCGGTTACGACCAGTTTGAGGTATTAGTTTCAAGCACTGGTACTGAAGTTAGCGACTTTACTCGTCTGGGCGACGTTAGAGCTGCAACTGGTGTATATGCTAAGGAAGTGGTTAACGTGCCCGAGGGAACTAAGTACGTCGCAATTCGCTGCATCTCATTACAGCTCGATGCATTCCTTATTGATGACATTACCTTCACTAAGGGTGCTCCCGCTTACGAGGTTCTCGGTTACAACATCTACCGCAACGGCGAGAAGATCAACGACGAGCTTGTAACCAGCACACAATATGTTGATGAGGTTATGGGCCGTGCTGCTGGCTATGAGTACAATGTTACCGCAGTTTATGCCGAGGGTGAGTCTGCATTCTCTAACACTTATGTTATGGAAACCCCGACAGGCATCAACGCAGTTAAGGTTGGTACAAACGGTGTTAGCAAGACCATCAAGAATGGTCAAGTTATCATCATCAAGGGCGACAAGAAGTTCAACATCCTTGGCCAACCCGTGAAGTAATTAAGAACGCTCGCTAGCGAGCTATGACACCGGCACTAAAGTGCCTATAAAAGATTAAGAATGCCACACCAAACCCGGTGTGGCATTCTATGTTACTATCACACAACCAAGCAATCCCTCCAAAAACCAGATAATAGTAGATAAAAGGGACGGTTCTTTTTATCTAGTTTTTGTTCTTGAACTGTAAAAAAACTTTTGTTC
>JAGHSP010000251.1 GCA_018065815.1 Candidatus Sodaliphilus limicaballi
GTATTAGACCATCTACATAATAACTAAAATAAAAACTGCATGAACTACTTTATAATGGTCAACGGAGTCCAGCAAGGACCATTTTCCGTAAATGAGTTATCAGCCCAAGGAATTACGCCCCAAACCCCCGTTTGGTGCGAGGGAATACCCGCATGGAAATTGGCGCAAGAGGTTCCCGAAGTGGCTGCTGCGGTGCAATTTACAAGCCACATTGCTCCCAAACCTCTCATGCCCAAGACGTATGTGACCGAGTCTGTTCTCATCATGATATTGTTGTGTATGCCATTTGGCGTTATTGGACTCATTAATGGTTTAGAAGTGAGTAATTTGTATGCGTCGGGTAACTATGACGAGGCTCAGCGAAAGTCTGACGAGGCAAAAAAATGGTGCAAATGGGGACTTATCGCCGGTGTCATCTATGTGATAGTTGTGATTATTTGCGTTATTGCAGTGACCGGGTTCTCTTTTTGGGCCGCTATGAACGGATATTAATTTAAACCTAAATATTTAACTATGAACTATTTTATCGCTAAAAATGGCCAGCAAGCTGGTCCCTACTCAGTAGATCAGTTGCTAGCCGAGGGCGTAACTCCCGAAACCCTCGTGTGGTGTGACGGTATGGCGCAATGGACGGCCGCAAAGGAGGTTGCCGAGATTGCACCCTTGTTTGCACAGATGCCTCCCCAGCAATCTTTCACACAACCCGATTATCAACAGCCAGTTTATGCTCCCCCAGTCTATGGCCCGCAAAGGCCGGCTCAAGATAAAAACGTGGGCTTCGTTGACGCTTTGAAGATTTGCTTTTCTAAGTATGCCGACTTCTCAGGCCGCGCCCGCCGCTCTGAGTTCTGGTATTTCTATCTCTGGAACTTCCTCATCATCATATTCACATGCGGTATTGGAGCACTTGTACTTTTCCTTCCTTTTATTGCAGTGACTGTGCGCCGACTCCACGACACAGGCCGCAGCGGATGGTGGTATGGCGCAAGCCTATTGCTGTCTATACCTGTTACAATCATGAATTTATTGATACAGTATAGTGATGGCGACACATCGCTCTTGGTACTATATGGCATTCTATATCTGTGCAGTTTAGGATATAGCATCGCATTGCTCGTATTCTATGTAAGCGACTCACAGCCTGGTGACAACGAATATGGCCCCAGCCCCAAGTATTGATAATTGTTAGTTTTTTGTAACGTTTGTTTGGCAATTCGAGTAGTTATTGCTATATTTGCAAAAAAATATAATTGTTATGAAATACTTTATCAGCGTGAATGGACAACAACAAGGTCCCTTCGAAGAATATGAATTGATGTCTCAAGGCTTGACACCATCAACACTTGTGTGGAAAGAAGGTATGGCTTCATGGGCACCAGCGAGCACTCTTCCTGAACTTGCTGCTTACATAACCTCTGCCCCTGTTGGCGGTTATGCAGCACCTGCGGCACCCGTTGGCGGTTATGCTGCCCCTGCCTATGTGCAG
>JAGHSP010000422.1 GCA_018065815.1 Candidatus Sodaliphilus limicaballi
ACGGCCAGCGTGATGCAATGAGGTTTGAAATCGAAGACGCCGACTACTATGGCAACGGCCGCAGCCTCCCCGCCCATCTCATGGGCAGCGCCACCCTGTGCGACCACGAGTGGAAAATCACGACCACATAATAAGCAAAAACAAATGAAAATATTAGTTACGGGGGCAGCAGGATTTATCGGGTCAAAGTTGATGCATGACCTGTCAAAGCGCGGAGATACCGTGTGCGGCATTGACAACATCAATGACTATTATGATATCCGATTAAAGTATGCTCGTTTGCGTGAATGCGGATTTCTTTTTGAAAATCAGGACATTCCTTTTGGCACAAAATATTCAAGTAACAAATTTCCCACTTGTTTTTTTATCCGCATGGATGTAGCCAATAAAGAGGAACTAGACTGGTTGTTTGCGCAAGAACACTTTGACCTAGTCGTGCATCTTGCGGCTCAGGCAGGTGTAAGATATAGTATAACTAATCCATATATATTCATGCAAAGTAATATGAATGGATTCTTGAATATCCTTGAAGCGTGCCGTTGGAATCCTGTAAAGCAACTTGTATTTGCCTCATCATCTTCTGTTTATGGCTTAAACGAAAAAGTACCCTATAGCGAGGAAGATAAAGTGGATACCCCTGTCAGCATTTATGCTGCAAGCAAAAGAAGTAACGAGCTTATGGCACATAGTTACAGCAAATTGTACGGAATACCTACAACAGGAATTCGTTACTTTACCGTATATGGTCCCTGGGGGCGGCCCGACATGTCACCCATGCTATTTGCCGATGCCATTCGCAACGGCAAGCCTATAAAAGTTTTCAACAATGGACTGATGATTCGCGACTTCACTTATATAGACGACATCGTGGAAGGCACTATCCACATAATGGATAATCCTCCCTTATTAGAAAAGTGCCCTAATAGAGTGGCATTCAGGCTATATAACATAGGGTGTGGTCATCCTGTTAAACTCATGGATTTTATTCGTGAAATAGAAACAACTTATGGCAGAGAGGCCACGAAAGTGTTCCTGCCAATGCAGCCAGGAGATGTCTATCAGACTTATGCTGACACAGCAAAACTTAAAACAGAGATTGGGTATTGTCCCAAATGGTCGCTTCACGAAGGAATTACGGAATTTATAAATTGGTACAAGAGCTCAAAGAATCCGTTAGTTGATTGATATGTGCATTGGTTAGCAGATCGAAAAGTAACAAACAATGAAAGTACTATTAGTAGGAGCAACATTCAACTCCAACTTCGGCGACTTGCTTTTCTCGCACCTGTTCTACGACAAGTGCAAGGAAGCGGGATTTGACAAGGTGTCATTCTGGCAATGGCCCGAGCATGTCCTATGCGATTTCTGCCGAAACGAATTGGACTATCACGAGGATGTCTCGCTATGGAAGGCTATCAGGCACGATGTGCTCATTGCCTATAGTGGTGGCTTTTGGGGCGAGCCAAGCTTCACCAGGCGAGGCACCATGCTGCGTTTCCTGCGGTACATCTTTCCGGCACTTGTTTTCACCCTGCTGCGACGGCCTGTGTATATCCTTGGTGCTGGCGGAGGCCCGCTACACACATGGCCCATGCGCAAGATGGCACGCTACATCTGGAACCACGCGCGACACATCACCGTGCGCAATGTTGAAACCCGTGACTACTACAAGTCGATAGGCGTGACCCGCGACATCGAGCTCACAAGCGACACTGCACAGGTGATAACCCCGCAGTGCCTCCCGCCATTTGACGAGGAACAGCCGCTCAATGCGTTCCTCGCCGGGCGACGATTCATCTTACTGCAATTATCTTGTCCCTCTCCCAGAGACCGACAGATGACGGCAATGCTGCCGGCGGTAAAAGAGTTTGCCCACTCCCACCCCGAGTATGCCATCGTGGTCGCCACCGACAAGGCCGAGCATGTCGATAATGTGCGTTCTCTCATGGCTGGCGAACATGACATATATCTCTATGACTACCACAATAGCTGGCAGCTGGCTTCGCTCATCAATCTAGCCGCGGTGGTAGTGACCCCCACCCTGCACGTGGGCATCGTGGCGGCATCGCTGAGCAAGAGCGTACTGTCGTTTGCGGGATTCTACGAGAAAACCCATCGCTACTATGACCAGATAGGCGAGAGCGACCGGTGCTTGAAATACAGCACCATCGACAAAGGCATCGTGCTGTCTCAGCTCGAAAAGTTTCAT
>JAGHSP010000117.1 GCA_018065815.1 Candidatus Sodaliphilus limicaballi
GGTCACGCTGCCCGTTGCGGTGAAGGTGAGGTACTCACGCTCGTGGCATGTTGCACACTCGCCGCTGGCAAAGTTGTGGGCGGTCATGGCGATGTCGGTAACATCCTTGGTCTGGGTGTACTTGTTGCCGTCCACGGTGAGGGTGGCGGTGTAGGTGTTCACGCCCATTTTCGTGCAGGTGGGAGCGGTCTTCTGCTTGCGTGTGATGCCACCGTTGGGATAGGTAGCGGTTGACTCCTTCTTGTGGGTACAGCCGGTGGCGGTGCAGGTGACGGTCAGCTTTGCCGACTGTCCATTGTCGTTCCACGCCCATGTGCTTTTGAGCGTGTGTGCTATCATGGCGATGTCCTGTACATCCTTGGTGGATGTGTACTTGTTTCCGTCCACGGTGAGTGTGGCGGTGTAGGTGTTCCAGCCCTTGGCAAAGCATGAGGGAGCAGTCTTCTGCGTGCGTGTGATGCCACCGCTGGGGTAGGTAGCGGTTGCCTCCTTCTTGTGTGTGCAGCCAGTGCGCTTGCAGGTAACGGTGAGCTTAGTTGACTGTCCGTTGTCGTTCCACGCCCATGCACTGCTCAAGTCATGGCCTAAGGCACTGATTGACACATTGGTAATTTCGCCTCCGGTCTCGCTTGTAAAATTCTTGCCGCAATCGTTGCAGTGGTAGTGTTTTACATTACCCGCTTCGGTGCAGGTGGGTTCCTTGCGCTCTACCCAGCTGCCGTTGTGATAAGTATTGTAACTATTAGTGTTAGAATAGTAGGGGGTTCCATAGTTGGTACCATTGCACTTGCGGTCCTGGATTTTATAGACAATGGGAAAGGAATTGGGGCGTGACTCATACTCGTAATAATTCCTAGTGCGTGGGAAATCTTCAGTTCCCAACTTTTGCACCCAGGGCAATGTTTCACCCTCATTGTTGAGGGTATAGGTTATATAGCCACTCCTGCACTGGTCGATGGTGCAAGTAAGGTTAGAGGCGGGGATAGAGGGACCGTCGGTGTTGTAGCCTTTGTTGCCGCACGAGTCGCCGAGGCAGAAGTTGTTAATAGTGCCTCCGGCGCTGTTTCTCAATCGTCCCACGATGCCACCCACATGGGTATTGTTGCCAGTGTAGTGCATACCCATGCTACTGAAACACCTTTGTACGCCTATGAAGTTTTTATGTTCATTATTGTTGTAGCCCAGGATACCACCTAATGTGGGGCTCGAACCGGTAGAATAAATTGATCCGTAACTGTAGCAGTTTTCAATTGAGCTGTGTGAGTAAGCATGGACAAAACCAACAATACCGCCCACGCAGTCGGTAGATTTGCCAGCATTGATGACGCCCCTATATCCAGCGCACACGATTTCTGCATCGTAACGTTTTGCCACACTGCCACCGTCAAAACTGCCTACAATACCACCAACATGGCTCTGGGCAACACCGTTAATGGTAATGTTTACAAATGAAATGACATTTGAAATTAAGGTGTTTTTAGCAAGTCCAACCAATGAGCCAATGTTTGACAATCCATCAGTACTCGAACTTATGCTGCCTGCAATATACAAGTTTTCGATTCGTGCGTTATCTGTAACTCCGAATAGTCCCCAGTTACTTCTTGTATAAGGTTCGGTAGTCTTACTATAGGTAATTGTATGGTAATTACCCTTTACATAACCATTAAACGGCCTGTCGGTATCACCGATAGGGAAATAATTATAACTTAAATACACGTCCTTTGTTATCTCGACATACATGTATTTATCTTTCCACTCGTCACGCCATTTAACCATATTGTAAATTTCATACATGTCTGATGATTCGTCAACGAGGAAGGGTTTTGCCTCGGTTCCTTCACCATTCAAAACTGGCCAGGCTGCCTGGGGCATGAACATGACGGCAACGAGCAGTGCCGTGATGCGAAGTAAAATTTTTTGTTTCATGTCGTATATCGTTTTTTAGTTAATATTCCATTTTCGGTGTCTCTCGCGCTTTCCTCTCGGGGAACTCGGGGAACTCGGGGAACTCGGGGAAATTTTTACTGAAAGAAATTATTCGAAATTAGAAGAAATTTTAGTTCTTGTGCCGAAAAATAATTTATCATAATTCTGGATAATTTCTTTCAGTTAATTGTTCTGTCTCAAAACATCAGCGGGATCGGCGCGAGAGGAAATACTCTATCGCCAATCCGATCAATAAACACGCGGCAAGTGCTGCCACGCTGATGAGCAGCACTTGCATGTCGGTGAGTGTAGTGATAGTAATCATAGCTTTTTTAGTATATTGGGAGTCTTTCCAACGACAAAAGTAA
>JAGHSP010000299.1 GCA_018065815.1 Candidatus Sodaliphilus limicaballi
CCTTCAAGGTCACAAAGAGGGTGTGTCAAAATGCAAGTATAAACGGCGCGCTGTAAGCGCAATGCCGCTATTAGCCCAGGGCAACGCCCTGGGTAAAAGGGTATTAAATAATTACGCCCTGTAAGGGCAAAAGAATTGTTACCCTACAAAAATGCATTTTGACACACCCTCATAAAGGTTCTTTTACTTCAAATTTGTGTAACCACCACGACATCCACCTGTACATGTGGTTTTGCAACTTCCTTGACACCCAGTTAAACAACTTTTGTGACATGATGAACTACAGGAGTAAGAACAACTATCACTACTGCAACCCATAGGAGCAGTTTCTGCAGCATTTACAATAGCAGGAGCACTAGCAAGTGCAACTGCAGCAATCATAGGAAGAGTAGCTTTTGCTGCCTTCTTAAAGAACTCACGACGTGACTGGAGTTCTTCGTTATTCATTTTCTTATCCATGATTTAAGAAATTTTGAACTGACCTATAGTTCCAGATTCGGTCGTTTATAATAAAATAATGTGTAACGGCTATAAAAATAAAACGTGGAACTTTCATTGTTGCTCGTTCCACGCTGAGAGGCCTTCGCATTGCCCTGTGCTGTTGAACGGAGCAACGCGAAAGTCCACGCCAAATATGAATATAGTACACCCTTATAACCCGCTTTGTAAGTATACAACAAAACCTTACAAGTTAATTTGTACCCTATACGCAGGATAAGGGATGCGCATATAGACACATCCCGAGGACATCTATCGTTGCAATGTTCTGACAGCACATGAAAGTTGCGAAGTTTCTCAGCGTCAAGAACAAAGCGCCAATTGAACGCCTTATCATTATGTCGTAATTCCCGCCCAATACCCGCTTCTACATTTGATGTGTTACCATCGCCTGTTTAGGCATGGCGCGGACTTCAATCTAACCTTTAGTGTCTGTAGGGGCACTGGAGAAATTTCCCAAAAAAGGTCACGATAATGGAATCAGCTACAAAAGTAGCAAAAAAAATTAACTTATGAGAATAAAACACTAATAACTTTACAAGAATCAATAATTTTATGCCCAAATGATGCTTCTTGACTGCTTTTAATTCCAAATAATAGTTATCAGCAGCATATCTAAACAGAATGAGGGAGGACAATTTCATCCTCCCTCTTCTAATTATTTTCTTTTATAATAGCTTTGATTATCCTTCTAGATCCTCGTAGGTCTGGTAAAGGAAATCGTTGTAGGGGAAACGCTGGGCATGCACTTGCTTGGCTTTTCTGTAAACAAGGTCTTTCAGCTCTTCCATGTTCTGGTTGTACTTTGCCGAGATGAACACACAGTTACCTGCCATGCGTGCCATCCAGGTCTCTTTGAGTTCGTCGAGAGGTATATTCTCACGTAAGCGAGGCGTCAGGTCATCCTCATCTTTGGGTACATAAGAGAACTGGTCAACCTTATTAAATACCATGATCATTTCCTTGTCGCCAGCATCACACACCTCTTGCAAGGTCTTGTTCACCACTTCAACCTGTTCTTCAAATTGAGGATGCGAGATGTCAACGACGTGCACAAGGATATCGCTGTCACGCACCTCGTCGAGTGTTGTCTTGAAAGACTCTACCAGGTGGTGAGGCAATTTGCGAATGAACCCTACGGTGTCGGTGAGCAGGAATGGCAGATTCTCTATCACAACCTTGCGGCAAGTGGTGTCGAGGGTTGCAAAGAGTTTGTTCTCGGCAAAAACGTCGCTCTTGCTGAGGACATTCATCAATGTTGACTTGCCCACATTAGTGTATCCCACCAGCGCAATGCGTGTGAGTTTGCCTCGGTTCTTGCGCTGAATGGTTTTCTGCTTGTCCCAAGCCACGAGTTTTTCCTTGAGAAGGGAAATCTTTGTCTTAATAATACGACGGTCGGTCTCAATCTGCGCTTCACCTGGACCACGCATACCGATACCGCCTCGTTGGCGTTCAAGGTGGGTCCACATGCCTGCAAGCCTGGGCAGCAGGTATTGGTACTGGGCAAGTTCCACCTGCATCTTGGCATTAGCAGTCTGCGCCCGCTTTGCAAAAATGTCAAGAATGAGCGTTGTGCGGTCAAGAACCTTGGCCTTTACCACCTTTTCTATATTATATGTCTGCTTGGGGGTAAGGTCGTCGTCAAACACTACGAGGTCGATTTCGTTTTCCTCCACATAATTTGCGATTTCCTCCAACTTGCCTTTGCCCACAAATGATGTGCTGTTGGGCGAGTCACATCTCTGTGTGAATTTCTTCACAGTAGTGGCTCCGGCGGTCGTGGCAAGGAATTCTAGTTCGTCAAGATATTCCTTGGCTTTGCTCTCGTTCTGCTGTGGGGTAATGAGTCCCACAAGAACCGCCGTCTCTTCAACAAAATCGTTTACTCTTTTACTATCATCAATAAGTCCCATAGATGTTATGTGACAAGTGTTTTCACCTAAAAGTCGTCGCATGCAGTCCTTGTCCTCAAGCGAGACATTCACTCCACGCGACGACTATATGTTATTGATTATCAATAATTACTTTTTCTCTTCTTCCTTGCCTACTTTCACGTAGCGCTTGTTAAGGCCTTCAACAACGTCCTTGGTAACGTCAAACTTCTCATCTACATACAGAGCGGCTGATTTGTAGATAACCATATCATAGCCCTTCTGCTTTGCATACTCTTTCATGAAGTTGTTGATAGAGTCGAGCACCTGTGTGCGGCTCTGCTCAAGTTCGGTAGCAATGCTCTGCTGGAGGTTGCCCAGATAGCTTTGAGCATCGCTCTGCATCTTCTGGAGCTTTGCCTGGTCAGCGCGAAGGCTCTCCTCGGTGAGGTAACCGTTGTTTTTATATTTTTGTTCCATTGCAGTGCCGAACTTGTTGATTTCATTGCCACGCTGCTGCTGTGCAGCGTCGAGTTGGTTCTGGCGACGAAGCATTGCCTCGTTGAAATCCTTTGCAAGGTTGTAGTTTGCCATGATAGAGTCCTCGTCAACATAGCGGATGTTCATTCCACCAGCTGCAGCTGTCGATTTAGCGGCTGAATTGTCTTGCTTCTCATTGCATGCAGTGGCGCCAAACAACATTGCTGCCACAATCGCGATTGATAGGGTAATTTTATAAAATTTCATTTCAGTTAATATGT
>JAGHSP010000228.1 GCA_018065815.1 Candidatus Sodaliphilus limicaballi
GAGTTTGGTGCATTCGGCAAGATCACCGAGGACCTCACCAAGACCGTTACCATCGGCAACGTAGGTGCTGCTCCCATGGTTGTTACCATGACAGCTCCCGCAGGTTTCGAACTTTCGGCAACCACCCTCGAGGTAGCTCCCCACGCCGAGGAGACTTTCACCATCACCGCCAAGGCAAGCACAGCAGGCATCTTCTCGGGCAACCTCACTGTTGTTAACGGCGAGTACCAGACTGTAGACATCCCCGTCACTGCTATCGTTCTTGACCCCAGCAAGTTCTTCGAGAACTTCAGCGGCAACGCAGGCACTAAGAACCTGCCCCAGGGCTGGATTGAGATTAACGGCAAGACACAGTGGGCTAAGACCGACTTCACTTCGTCAAGCTCTAACAACTTCGTTCACAACAGCACTTACTCAACTCTGTCAATCCTTGCAACTCCTCTCCTCAAGGTAGAAGAGGGCGAGAAGATGGTATTTGACGCTGCTCGCAAGGCTTCAAGCTCAAGCGCTGGCATGGGCGTAAACGTTTACTACTCAGCCGACCGCCAGAACTGGACTCTCGTTAAGGAGGTTCCCGCTAGCGAGATGCAGTACTTCGCACAGACTCAGTCAGCTCCCACATCACAGAAGTGGACAACCTTCACCGTTGACGGCGTTCCCGCTGGTAACTACTACATCGGCTTCGAGAGCGGCTATTGCAGCATCGACGACGTTTACGGCTTCGAGCGCGTAGCTGTTGACCACGACGTTGTGGTTAAGACCAAGGAAATCGCAAAGACAGCCGACGTTAACAGCGAGTACTTCGCTAACGTAACCCTGTACAACCTCAACGCCACAGCCGAGGCTGAGGACGCTTACACAGTGTCAGTTGCCTTCAATGGTGAGGAAGTTGCCGAGGTAGAATCTCTCGCAATTCCTGCCGAGGGTACAGCAAAATTTGAATTCTCATTCACTCCCCACGCTGCTGGCGTATTCCCCCTCGATGTTACTTACACTTGGGCTGATGGCTACAGCATCCTCGTGACCGACACTGTCACAGTGCGTGCCGAGAGCGCTTCACTGGCTTACACAGTGGGCGACTTCGTCAGCACCAACAACGCTACACCCCTGTACCTGAACTACAAGAACAGCGTGACAGAGACTCTCTACACTGCCGAGCAGCTGACTGCCGCTGGCATCAAGGCTGGTGACAAGATCACCTCATTGAGCTACAACGGCTACAACAACGCTGGCGAACTCACATCACACGTTAAGACTTTCGTCATGAACTGCGAGGACACCGAGTTTGGCGCTGCCGACATGACTGCCGACGAGGACATGACACTCGTGTTTGACGCTGACGTTACATTCGCCAAGAAGGGTCTTTCATCTGCTACCGAGCTCATGCTCCAAGTCGCATTCAACGAGCCCTTCATCTACACCGGTGGCGCTCTCCGCATCAAGATGCAGAGCGAGGCCGACAGCTTCAAGAACGTTTACTTCGAGTATGACAACGTTCCTGCACAGTGCTACGGCCAGAAGAGCGACAGTCAGAAGGTTGACCAGTTCACAAGCTACAGCGAGTGCAAGTTCCCCGTTACCACATTCGGCGTAGAGCTCACTCCCGAGGCTCTCACCGGCAAGGTGGTTGACCAGAACGGCAATGCCCTCGAAGGCGTAAGCATCGTTCTCACCGCACAGGCAGCTCCCGCTGTTGAAGGCATGATGGCTGCTCCCGTGGTACAGTACAGCACTACAACCGACGAGAACGGTGAGTTTGAACTCCCCATCATCCAGACCGACAAGACCTACACCGCAGTATTCTCTAAGGATGGTTACGAGAACTACGAGACTGAGCTCCAGGCTCCCTTCGGTGCAATCGACAATGTAGTCCTCACATCAACCGTAACCGGCATCAACGACCTCAAGGTTAAAGCCACCAAGGCTATCAAGGTTATCGAGAACGGCGAGGTAATCATCATCAAGGACGGTGTTCGTTACAACGTAATGGGCCAGAAGAAGTAAATTCTTAAAAGTTTAAAAGTTTAAAAGTTTAAAAGTTTAAGAGTTTAAGAGTTTAAGAGTTTTGAGCCTCCCGCGGCAGCATAGCCTCGGGAGGCTCTTTCTATTAAAATGACCAGCCAGCAGCCTCTGTTCCTTGAGCGTCAGCCCATGGCAGCAATCCTTCACTTTGCCAAAGAAATCTCACTCGCGCGCAATTTCACAGCAATTTTTGACCCATGGTAACGATAAAAGCATTATCTTTGTAGCTAATTTTATAAACCTATTACATAACTAACACTTGATATGAAGATTTTTAGGTACTTTTTGACTATAATGATTGCGCTTTCAGTGGCATTGCCCGCTGTGGCACAGAAAAGAAACATCAACCTCACCATTGCTGTCAAAGGTCCTAACGGCGGCGTAGTGAATGGCGCCGCTGTGGTGCTCAAGCAGACCGACTATGCCCTCTCCTATGGCAACATCACGCTCAACGAGCAAGGACAAGCCTTGGTCAAGGTCTATACCGGCAATCACTCGCTCGAAGCATCGGCAAGAGGATATGACACCGTGAAAGAGACTTTCAACGTCACTGCCGACACCACCGTCGAGGTAACACTCGCCGAGCAGACACTCACCCCCTACTCGCTCGCCACAAGCGTGGTACACAATCCTCTCACAGGCCTCAACGACCTCTCTTTCACCTGGAACCAGGAACCCCCGGTGTTCTGGGACGACTTTGAGAGTTACGACCCCTTTGCAGTGAAGTGGGGCGAGTGGACAGGCATAGACGGCGACGGTCTCACAGCAGCCGTGCTGGTGGGCACTTACCTCAACCGCGGCGTGATGCAATATGCCCAAATCATCAACCCCCTGGTGGTGCAGCCTGCATGGTGGTATGACTATCCCATCCTGCGTCCTTACAGCGGCAAGCAGTATGTGGGCTTCACCCGCACCGAGAGCGGAGCACAGAACGACGACTGGCTCATCACACCAGTCATCACCCCAGGCAACCAGAACATCTTCTCGTTTATGGCAAAGGCTGCCGATGCTTTCAAGGAGAAGTTCCAGGTATATGTCACCACAGTGCTCAACAACCCGCAGAAGAAAGACTTCAAGCAAATCAACGCAGGCAACTATGAGACCGTGGACCACAAGGGATGGGTTAACAAGAAATATGACCTCTCGGCCTATGCCGGGCAGCAAGTGCGCCTTGCCATTCGCTACATCAGCGAGGCAAACAACGGCGGCGCATTCATGCTCATGGTAGATGATATCTACGTGGGACAGGACCAAGATTATAGCGCTGCAAAGCGCGCTCGGCGCGTGGCCGCAAAGTCGGCTGGCAACCCCAACGAGTCGTTCAACGTCTTCTTCAACGACGCGCTCGCAGGCACCACCGAGGACTATAAATGGCAATTCAACGACCTTGAGCCAGGAACCTACAAACTGGGCGTCCAGGCCGTCTATCCTGCCTCATCGACCGCTATCGTAGATACCGTCATCACCATTTCAAGCACTGTGGCATGCCTTGAGGCAACTATCACTACCAACAACGGCAAGAGTGTCAACGGCGAGTGGATATCAATCACCGACGAGGCCACGGGCGAGCTCTATGAGGTCCAAATCACCGGCAACAAGGCAGTCTTCCCATCGGTCATGAAGGGCAACTACCTGCTGGGCGTCACCATTCCTTATTATGAGACTTACAGCCAGCAGCTCAACATCGATGGCGACATGTCTATCAACATCGAGCTCAAAGAGAAAATCGTCAACCCCTATAACGTGACCGTTGACGCCAAGGTAACAGGCAACAATGCTAACCAAGTGACCGTGAAGTGGAACCAGAACATCTCGTTTACCGACGACTTTGAGGCTTACGATGACTTCGCCACCGGCCGCTTTGGCAACTGGAGAACATACGACCTGGATCAGCACGTGTGCTATCCCATCGGTCTGGGCTCGTCGAGCAATATCGTCACCTTCCCAGGAGCAAGCACTCCCAGCGCACCCAGGCCTGTGCCTCCCATGGTGTTCAACCCCTGGCACACCCAGCCCGCCATGATGCCCACCGACCCCGCAGTCATGGCACCCTCGGGCGACAAGACCGTAGTATTCTTCTCGCCGCAGAACAACGGCGCCAACAAGTGGCTCATTTCGCCCGAAATCACCATCCGCGACAACTTCGTGTGCCGCTTTGCCGCCAAGGCCTATGCCGAGTACCCCGAGAGCATGAGCGTGTGTGTCTTTACCGACGGTGCACAGAACCCCCTTACCGACTCGTGGGACGACGTGAGTTACATCAATCCGGTGAGCTACGGCGCGTGGACCCTCTATGAGACCGACCTCAACAAGTATGCCGGACAGAAGGTGCGCATCGGCATCCACTACACATCGTTTGACGCTTTCTTCTCACAGATCGACAACTTCTATGTGGGCAATCTCGACGACGAGGGCACAACTGTGGATGTGGGCTATGTGAAGCAGTATAACATCAAGTTCAACAACGCCGTGGTGGGTTCCACCACCGAGCCCTTTATCGTGCTCAATGACGTGAAGTCCGGCCAGCACACCGTGGCAATCCAGGCACAATATGAGAGCGGCATGAGCGAGTACACCACTCACCGCTTCAAGATTGACCTCGTGGGCGACGTCAATGGCGACAAGGTTGTAGATGTGAGCGACATCACCGTGCTCATCAATGTGATCCTGGGCAAGAGCTATCTTCAAACAATCGTCGAGCGATGCGACCTCAACGGCGACGGAACAGTTGACGCAACCGACCTCAACACACTCTACAACATCATCCTGGGTAAGGTTAATTAAGAGGTTATTGGTTATTGGTTATTGACGATAATAACGATATTAACGATATTGACGATAATAACGATACTACTAAAAAAAAACAGCCCCACCATGGTGGAGGCTGTTTTTATTAGTATAGCAGTCTTATTTCTTGCGCACGGCACGAATGGGAAGTCCGCGCCAACGCTCGGTCTTAGACTTGCCTACGTGACTTTCATCGCAACTTAACTTAGTACCGTAAGCATAGTATTCCAAATAAAGATCATCTTCATCATTCAATGAACTTGTCCAGTAGTCAACATAGTTGTCATTGTAGAAATCCCTACCCGAGCAGTAGCCTGCGGCCGACAAGAAAATGTAATTGCCATTGCTCTTGCTCCTTACTATATAGCCGTTAATGTCCGAACCTTGATAATGGGTTGTCCATGTCCATGTGCAACAATTTATCAAGTCATTCATTTCTTGACGAGTGGGCATGCGCCAGTTAGGTCCCCAGACGGCAGTGGCAGCATCGTCTTCGGCCTCAAGGACTTCCTTGCGGTCTTCTTTATTATATTTGTTATGACCGTTAAATTTGTAATTAGAATAACTGAACTCATATTGATTCTGGTATTCGCCTTGTGTTTCGCCCCAAGCATAGTACATACCGCCGTCTATGGGTTTGGTTGCCCCCAGGTTCCACGCAGCCCACAATACTCCTCCGGGCAAATCAAGATCTACCCATTCGCAATTACTGTCGTGTCCGCTGTGATCCTTTTTGATGACTTTCACCTCGCAAGTGGCTTCCACACCGCTGCCGTCGGTTGCCGAGCAGGTGATTGTGGCTGTGCCCACCGCCACGGCATGGATATTGCCATTAGTGACCCTTGCCACGCTCTCGTTGCTGCTCGACCAAATTATCGTCTTGTCATCGGCATCGTTGGGAAGCACGACTGCTGTGACTTGCTTGGACTCATTGATATCCAGTTCAAGTTTTGTATCGGTCAACTGGATTGAAGTGACTAATTTTGCATCGGGTCGAGTTGTGCTGTAAGCAATAAGTGAACTCTGTCCATTAGGAGCCACCCACATGCGGCCATTGTTGAGTTTTGCTACCGTCATCCACGACACGGGCTCTCCATTAGCATTCATATACACGATGCGGCCTTGGTAAGGATAGAACTCGTAGGTTGCAGCGCCGTCATAGTCGGTCTTGCCATCATCAGCGAGGCTAAAATGGGTATTGACGTTGCGCCACCAGATGCCTGCAACGAGTGAATTGTCAACGGTAAATGGTTTGTTACCGTCTATATTCGCTGCGGGTCGAGTAGAGGTGTAAGCAACGAGAGAACTTTGGCCGTCAAGTGCGCACCACATGTGGCCATCAGCGAGTTTAATCACCGACATCCACGACATGGTCTCTCCGTCAGCATCTATGAACCTGATGCGACCTTGATAAGGCAGGAACTCGTAGGTTGCAGCACCTTCATAGTCGGTGCTGCCATTGGCCATGAGGCTAAAATGGTCGGTCTTGTTAAGCCACCAGATGCCTGCAACGAGTGAATTGTCAATGGTAAACGGATTGACACCAGGGTTGATATATTGTTTCTCTTGCTGACCAAGTATAGTGGCCGACGATGCGTTGATGTCAATAACATCCAGCTCGCCGTCATCGTTCATGTCGCCCTTGAGGATCTGGGCACTGGCTGTGGTGGCAAATAAGCCGCAAGCCATCAACATTATATATATAAACTTTTTCATTTTTTTTCGTTTTTTATTTAGCCAAGGTTATTTTGTAGAAACTCGCACAGGACGGATGGTTATTCCCTTATAACGCCCATCCCTAAATACCACTGAGGTACAGTCATTGGATGTCAATTCAATTTGGAATTCCAAATGATAAGCGTATGAACTATGAGAAATAAATTTTTCACGCGACCAATAGCGACCATTGTGTGTATCCCATAGTACATACGAGTCCTCACGAACACCCGAAGGGGGAAGTAAAATGCTATTGCCATTTTTCTTGCTCGTTATCTTGCAACATTTTACCCCATTCACTTTCTCCACCACGACGGTGGTGTAGTCACTATCAATGAGGTCACATAATTCTTGTGACGTGGGCATGCGCCATTCTGAGCCCCAGCTAGCAGTAGCAGCATCGTCTTCTGTGTCAAGGACTTCCTTGTGGTCAGTATAATAATACTTAGTCAGTGTTTCCTCACTTCCGTTACACCACTTGTAGTGCGCCCAATCGAAATTGTGCTCCTCGTTTTTAGCATAGCCCACGGTATCGCCCCAAGCAAAATACTTACCAGCATCCTCGGGCTTGATGGCACCCACATTGCAGGTTGCCCACAATACGCCACCAGGCAAGCCCAAATCTACATATTCACATTCTACTTTCACCTCGCAAGTAGCTTTCACGCCACTGCCGTCGGTTGCCGAGCAGGTGATTGTGGCTGTACCATAGCCCACAACCTCGACATTGCCATTTGCAACCTTTGCAACATTCTCGTTACTGCTTGACCATGTAACCACTTTGTAATTAGCATCGGCGGGAAGCACAGTTGCAGTGAGTTGATGGGTCTCGTTGGGTTTCATTTCAAGGTGAGTAGCGTCCAATTGGATACTATTCACTCGTGTAGGTTGTTTAGCAGTGTAAGTAACGAGCGGACTCTGTCCGTTTATAGCGCACACCATGCTGCCCTCCTTGAGGTTGATAACCGAAATTCTTGATACTGGCTCACCGCTTGCATTAAGGAACACGATGCGACCTTGATAGGGGTGGAACTCGTAGGTTGCAGCACCAGGATAGTTGGTCTTTCCATTTTCAATGAGAACAAACTTGTCGTACTCGCTACGATACCAATAGCCTGCGACCGGAGAGTTGTCGATGGCAAATGGGTCACCACCTGTTTTGATAAATTGTTTCTCTTGTTGGCCAAGGATAGTGGCTGTTGTGGCGTTGAGGTCAATAACGTCCAGCACGCCGTCATCGTTCATGTCGCCCTTGAGAATTTGGGCGCTGGCTGTGATGGCAAGTAAGCCACATGCCATCGACAATAATAACATTCGTTTCTTCATATTTTGTTTTTTAGTTTTTATAAGTCACATCAAGGTTTTTCAGGAAAGCACCAACAAATATTTTAGCGGCCCCTCGCGATGATGCAAAGGTAGATAAATTTTAATTTATCATGGGGCGTTTGCGTAAAAACGAGGGTCGTTTAAAACAAAAACACATTTTTTGTATAATTTGACCCATTCCCACGGGCAAAATGGGCCACAACGACGGTTTTGGTGTCGTACTTATCACTTTTATCAGCTTTATCAGCTTTATCAGCTTTATCAGTTTTATCGCTTTTATCACTTTTATCAGTTTTATCACTTTTATCACCTTGTGCTGTTTAATGTATAGACTTTGTTGTTTCCATGAATGCAAAAATAATGTGTTGTTTGTTGGGAAACATTATCAACCGAGCAAGTGATTCTGCCGTATGTGCGACCCCTTCGAGGTCGGTTGCTATATGCCTCTTTCCGACGGCCTACGGCCATCGGTTACGATGCAATGTGACGACTCCGTCGTCAACTACCGTCTAGGGAAACCCACTGACCCTTTTTCTCTGTGCCTCGGTGCCTCCGTCCTAAATACAACCAAAGAGAAAAGGCGCTTCGCTTGAAATCAACTAAAAATTAACAAAAAATTTATTCTTTGTCAACATCTTCATGTTACACAAAAATGCTCGCAACAATATAACAACTCAACTTTAGCATATGGAACCATTTGAGTCTCACCAATTTGCTCCGATTAGCGTCCTGCTGGACGCATTTTTGCGGTTTACCTATACCCCCACCGCCACTACGTTCGGCGGTGGGGGTTATTTAGATATTGTCCTACTGGACAACAAATTAGCATCATTTATTATACTAAGCTAAAGTTGAGCAACAATATTCCTAGTGCTGTTGTTTTTTTGTCCTTTTCCCCCTCATTTTAGGCATAAAACCCTAATCCAATACTTTGTGAGAGATAAAAAATTTCTTCTAATTTCTTCTAATTTCTTTCAGTAAAAAATTCTCTGTGACCTCTGTGCCTCGGTGGGAGATAGGAAACTCTGCTGATTCCTCATTGCTGTGCGTTGGGATGGGGGAGGTATATAACGCAAAAAAGAGCCGCTGTTGCGACTCTTCTTTGCGCTTCAAGATGGACTTGAACCAACGACCCCATGATTAACAGTCATGTGCTCTAACCAACTGAGCTATTGAAGCGGGTGCGTTATCGCTTTCGCGAATTGCGGTGCAAATTTACGCCCAAATTTTGAATTGTGCAATAGTTTTCACAAAAATATTTAAAAAAATGTGCTTTTCTGCGTTTTTTTATCCTCAAAATAGTGGTTTTTCACCTTTATGTAGTACTTTCGCAGTTGGAAAAATATTTTATGATGAAAAAAACATATCTCAAAATTGCTGCCGCATCGCTGCTGGCGGCACTTGTCGTGCCCGCTGCTATGGGCGACAGCAACGACGCTAACAGCGCATCGGTGGCGAGAAACCTCGACATCTTCAATAATATATACAAGGAGCTGACCACCTTCTACGTCGATACTATCGATGCCAAGAAGTCGATTGAGACGGCTATCAATGCCATGCTCGACGACATCGACCCTTACACCGAGTACATTCCCGCCAGCGAGCAGGACGAGTTCAGGGTGCTTGCCACCGGCGAGTATGGCGGCATAGGGTCTTACATCATGAACCGCACCGGCGACAAGAGGGGGGTATATATCTCTAGCCCCTACAAGGGCAGCCCCGCTGCCAAGGCCGGACTGCGCCCGGGCGACCGCATCATCATGATAGACGGTGACAGCGTGGTCAACTGGTCGAGCGACAGCGTGAGCTCGCACCTCAAGGGACAGCCCAACACCCATGTGCACCTCAAGGTGGAACGCCAGTGGACGCAAGACAGCATAATCGACTTCGACATCACCCGCGAGACCATCAAGGTGGATCCCGTGCCCTACCATGGCGTGGCACGAGGCTGCATGGGATATATCAGCCTTACCACGTTCAACGAGCAGTCGGCCCAGCAGGTCAAGGACGCTGTGGTTGAGCTCAAGCAGAACCCCGACGTCAAGTTCCTGGTGCTCGACCTGCGCGGCAATGGCGGCGGACTCATGGAGAGTGCCATCCAGATTGTGGGGCATTTCGTTCCCAAGGGCACACAGGTGCTCGTGACCCGCGGCCGCGACAAGCAGAGCGAAAAGACATACAAGACCACAGCCGACCCCGTCGATACAACCACTCCGCTGGTTGTGCTGGTGGACGGCAGCAGCGCATCGTCGAGCGAGATAACCGCGGGCGCGCTGCAAGACCTCGACCGTGCGGTTATCGTGGGCTCGCGCTCATTCGGCAAGGGACTGGTGCAGAGCACACGTCCGCTTCCTTTCGACGGCCTGCTCAAGGTGACCGTGGCAAAGTATTATATCCCCAGCGGACGACTCATCCAGGAGGTGGACTACTCGCACCGCAACCCCGACGGCACATTCCAGCGCAAGCCCGACTCGCTGGCCAACGTGTTTCACACTGCCAACGGACGTGAGGTGCGCGACGGCGGAGGCATCACCCCCGACATCAAGGTTGAATATCCCGAAATCAACCGCCTGGTTTACAATATCGTGCGCGACCACTGGGCTTTTGACTTCGCTACCAAGTATGCCGCCGAGCACCCATCTATACCCTCTCCCGCAAAGTTTGAGGTAACTGATGAGATTTTCAATGAGTTCAAGGCGTTTATCAACCCCGATAAGTTTGAATACGACAAAGTGTGCGAAGCCGGCCTCAAAGCTCTCAAGGATGTTGCCAAGGCCGAGGGCTACATGAACGACTCCACCAGCATCGAGTTTGAGCGCCTGGAGAGACTGCTCAAGCACGACCTGTCGCACGACCTCGACACTCACCGCAGCGAGATCGCCAAGCACCTCGCGCAGGATATACTTGACCGCTACTATTTCCAGCAGGGACAACTCGAGTACATGGTGCGCAAGGACGAGGCCATCGACCGCACTCTCGAGATGTTTGCCAAGCCTGGCGAGTATGAGCGCATCCTGGGTAAGCCCGTCACCGAGGGCAAACCCGCCAAGAGCAACAAGAAGAAACGCTAAGGACTCAAAACTTTAACCATGCAGCAGAAAAAAGAAAATATTTTTACATATTCAAATGGCTCACGCCAAGAAAATAGTTCGCCTGGCGAACAAAATGATATTTTCTCTTGTTAGGGTAATGTTATTTTGCGGGCTGAACCCGCTTATTTTCTTGCAAAGCATAAACTTATAAAAAATATCTTCTTTTGCCAACATATTGGCACTGCAAGCTATCGACTAAATAGATAAAACCTCATCCTCATGGACATAACCCAACTGTGCAACTCGTTCAACAGCGACGCACGCCTGTCGGCCGTCAAGCAGATGATTGCCGACAAGCACACTCGCGTGATGAGCGTCAACGGACTTGCCGGCTCGTCGGCAGCAATGCTTTTCGCCCGTCTGCCCAGGCTCAAAAGCCCCTACCTCATCATTGCCAACGACATGGACGAGGCAGGCTACATCTATAACGACCTGTGCCAGATTGCCGGCGGCGACGCAGCCCTCATCTTCCCCTCGGGCTACAAGCGAGACATCAAGTATGGACGCGTGGACGCGCCCAACGAGATACTGCGCACCGAGGTGCTCAACCGCTGGCGTTCAAGCAAGGAGCTCAGGTGGGTGGTATCTTATCCCGAAGCGATGGCCGAGAAAGTGGCGTCGGCACAAGAGGTGGAGCAGTCCACCATCACCCTCACGGTGGATGAGAGCGTGGATCTCACGCAGGTCACCGGCAAGCTCATGGAGTTCGGTTTCTCGCGTGTGGACTATGTGTATGAGCCTGGGCAATTCTCGGTGCGCGGTTCTATCCTCGACGTGTTCTCCTACTCCAACGAGCGACCTTATCGCGTGGATTTCTTCGGCGACGACATCGACAGCATACGCATCTTCAACGTGGAGACACAGCTCAGCGAGGAGAAGGTGAGCCAGGTGCACATCATCAACAACGTGAACAACGCCAGCAAGGCATGCACCTCGCTGCTCGACTATGTGGGCAGCGACACCATGCTTCTGTGCCGCGATGCCGCTTGGCTGTGCGACAGGGTGAAGTCAATAGGCCAGGAAACGTTCTCTAACAGCGCCGTGATGGCCAACGAGGGCGACATGACTGCGCTCGACAACGTGGTCGATGCCGAGGCGTTCATGCGTTCGCTGGCAGCGATGCGCCGCATCGATTTCCCTGCCGGCGAGCCCCAGGCCAGCTATGACGCCAGCATGACACTGCACTGCAAGCCGCAGGGCATATACCACAAGAACTTCGACCTCATCAGCGACTCGTTCAAGGACTTCCTGGCACGAGGCTACAAGATCTTCATTTTGAGCGACAGCGAGAAGCAAATAGCCCGCCTGCGTGTCATCTTTGAGGACCGCAAGGACGACATCGTGTTTGATCCCGTGCTGCGGGCGCTGCACGAGGGGTTTGTTGACGACGACCTCAAGATGTGCGTCTTCACCGACCATCAGATCTTTGACCGTTTCCACAAATACAGCCTTAAAAGCGACCGCGCACGCAGCGGCAAACTCGCCCTCTCGCTCAAGGAGCTCAACCAGATTGAGGTGGGAGACTACATCGTGCACGAGGACCACGGCGTGGGCAAGTTCGGCGGCCTGCTGCGCACGGCAGTCAACGGCAAGATGCAGGAGATGATCAAACTCACCTACCAGGGCGGCAGCATGATTTTTGTCTCAATTCACTCGCTGCACAAACTCTCTAAATACCGCGGCAAGGAAGGACTGGAACCCCGGCTCAACAAACTAGGCTCAGGCGCCTGGAACAAGATGAAGTCCCGCACCAAGAGCAAACTCAAGGACATTGCACGCGACCTCATCAAGCTCTACGCCCAGCGACGCAAGGAAGAGGGATTCTCCTTCTCGCCCGACAGCTACCTGCAACAGGAACTTGAGGCATCGTTCATCTATGAGGACACCCCCGACCAGCTCAAAGCCACCATCGCTGTCAAGGCCGACATGGAAAGCGCCAAGCCCATGGATCGACTGGTGTGCGGCGACGTGGGATTTGGAAAGACCGAGGTTGCCATACGCGCCGCGTTCAAGGCCGCTACCGACGGCAAGCAGACTGCCGTCCTCGTGCCCACCACGGTGCTCGCGTTCCAGCACTACAACACCTTCAAGGACCGACTCAAGGACTTCCCGGTGCGTGTCGATTACCTGAGCCGGGCACGCAAGCCCAAGGAGGTGAAGCAACTGCTCGCCGACCTAGCCGAGGGAAAGATAGACATCATCATAGGCACCCACAAACTCATAGGCAAGACTGTGAAATTCAAGGACCTGGGGCTGCTCGTCATCGACGAGGAACAGAAGTTTGGCGTTGCCACCAAGGAAAAGCTCAAGCAACTCAAGGTGAACGTCGATACCCTCACCATGAGCGCCACCCCCATACCCCGCACCTTGCAATTCTCGCTCATGGGCGCGCGCGACTTGAGTGCCATCAACACCCCGCCTGCCAACCGCTACCCCATCCTCACCTCGCTGGGCACGCTCAGCGACGAGGTTCTGGCCGAGGCCATCAACTTCGAGCTCTCGCGCAACGGGCAGGTATTCATCGTGAACAACCGCATCGAGCAACTATATAACCTGCAGAACATGGTGAGCCGCGTGGTGCCCGACGCACGCACAGTGGTGGGCCACGGGCAGATGGATCCCGAGAAACTGGAACAAATCATTCTCGACTTTGCCAACCACGACTACGATGTGCTCATCGCCACCACCATCATCGAGAGCGGCATCGACATGCCCAACGTGAACACCATCATGATCAACAATGCCCAGGGATTCGGCCTGAGCGAGCTGCACCAGCTGCGCGGACGCGTGGGACGCAGCAACCGCAAGGCGTTCTGCTACCTGCTGGTTCCGCCCAGCAAGCCCCTCACGCCCGTGGCACGTCGCCGCCTGCAAGCCATAGAGAGCTTCAGCGACCTGGGGGCAGGCATACACATCGCCATGCAGGACCTCGACATACGTGGCGCTGGTAACCTGCTGGGCGCCGAGCAGAGCGGTTTCATCGCCGACCTGGGTTATGAGACCTACCAGAAGGTGCTCGCCGAGGCTGTGCTCGAACTCAAGACCGAGGAGTTTGCCGACGTCTTTGCCGAGGAGCACGAGAGCCCCGCTGCCGACGAGGCCGACTACGTGAGCGACTGCGCCATCGACACCGACCTCGAACTCATGTTCCCCGCCACCTACGTGCCGCAGGAGAGCGAACGCATCAACCTCTACCGCGAACTCGACGCCATGGAGACCGACCAGCAAGTCGAGGAATTTGAGGCACGTCTGCGTGACCGCTTCGGTCAGATTCCCGCCATGTCGGCCGAGCTGATTCGCATCGTGCCACTACGACGCACGGCACGACGCCTGGGCATCGAGAAGATAGTGCTCAAAGGGGGCGACATGCACGTCTATTTCGTGGGTGCCGAGAACGCCGCCTACTACCAGTCGCCCGCCTTCGGACGCATGATCAAGTATCTGCAGGACAACCCGCTGCGCTGCGAGATACGCGAGCCCAACGGCCGACGCAAGTTCATCATCAAGCAAGTGACCACCGTCACCCAAGCCCTCGACATCTTCACCACCATCCACACAACCAACTTGTAGCGGCCTGATTAGGGTCTCAAGCAGCCGATAGGGACTACATACACGCCGTCTTGCAAAACCACTAAAAATTAATAATATACACAAGAAAAAAGAAACCTTTTCGGTTATTTGTAGTCATTTTGTTCGGTTGTTTGTAGTTATTTTGTTCGGTTGTTTGGGGTTTTTGCGTTCGAACTAGAAAAGCAATTTTAATTCAACTCAACTTTAGCATTTGGAACCATTTGAGTTTCACCTATTTGCTCCGATTAGCGTCCTACTGGACGCATCTGCTTGTTGATACTATAAAAGCTAAAGTTGAGAATTTTAATGGCTGCACGCCTTTCACCGCCTGAAATGGGTTTTACGTTCGCCCAATTAGGCAATAGTGAGAATTTTATTTTTTACACCTTTGATTATTAATCTTTTACGATTTTAGAAATGAGGTGTTAATGTAACGGAAAAACCGGATTTTTTTCATAACTTTGCATCGTACAAAAAACGCAAGAATTATGAAACATCTCACATTTGCACAACTGTTCGTTATACTCATCATGAGTTTGAGTGCATCCCTGGCATGGGCCGACGATGCCGCCGAGGGTCCGCGCCTGATGCTTGACGTGGACACGCTGCGCGACGAATGCAAGCCCGACCCATGGCTCCTGGTACATTGCCATTCGTTTCACATACGTAATGCCGTGACGCTGACCAATGTGGGCAACAGCGACCTAGAGGTGTTCAGTGCAACCTGCCACGATGAGGTGGTGGAAACTATGTTCAGGGAGGAAACAGGCAAAACGTGGAGAAAACGCGATTTCCCCATAACGATAAAACCCGGCGAGAGCGAAAAACTGACAGTGAGCATCGACGGCCAAAAGCAGAAAAAAGCCAACTTTGCCACCACCATCACAATCACCACCAACGACCCCACCGCACCCGAGACAATCCTCCCCCTAGAATTCCACTGGATAATCCCCAAAGATACAGAAAACATGGAATCTAAAGAGTTGATGAAAAAAGAAATAGAAGATGTTTTAGAATCAATTACTAGTGTCCAGTAAAAAACGAAAAACAATAAAACCCCGCTTCGCCGAAAAACAGATTTTTATGGCGGGTAATTGACGACGGAGTCGTCACATTGTATCGTTCTATCTCCCACGGAGACACAGAGGTCACAGAGGTTTTTTTACTGAAAGAAATTATCCGAAATTAGAAGAAATTTTTTTCTCTCACTGAGTTTGGTTTTTACTGAAAGAAATTAAAATAATTAGAATAATTTTATTTTTTAAACACGGATTTATCAGATTAAACTGAGATTGCTTTTTACTGAAAGAAATTATCCGAAATTAGAAGAAATTTTTTATCTCTCACGAAGTATTGGATTAGGGTTTTATGCCTAAAATGAGGGAAAAGGACAAAAAAACATCACTAGGAATATTGTTGCGAGCATTTATGTGTAACATGAAGATGTTGACAAAGAATAAATTTTTTGTTAATTTTTAGTTGATTTCAAGCGAAGCGCCTTTTCTCTTAGGTTGTATTTAGGACGGAGGCACAGAGAAGAAGGGTCAGTGGGTTTCCCTAGCCGGTAATTGACGACGAGTCGTCACATTGCATCGTAACCGATGGCCGGGGGCTGTCGGAACAAGGGGGCCCTGCGGGAGTTCCAGCATGGGTATGAAAAAGCAACCAAGAAGGAGTTTCCTTCCTGGCTGCCGGTTATTTACTGGTTGATTTTCTCGGAGTTTTACTTGCGTTTCATGTAGATGTCCACGTAGTCGGTCACGCCGTCGGGGCCATCCATTTCCTGCATGCGCCAGTAGCGGCGGCCCTGGGTGCTCTTGAAGTGGTAGGTTCCTTCGCGCAGCCATTCTTCACCGCCGTTGAGGTGGTAGATCTTGGTGCGTATGGTGCCTGTGAACTCGAGGTTGAGTTCGTCCACGATGGTGATGTAACCGTCAATCTTGAGGTAGTCGCCCTCGTTCTCGCGGCTCAACTGCTGACCCACGCAGCGCAGGCGTCCGCCTTCCTTGGTGATGTTACATGATCCGAAGTAGTCCCATGATATCCACTGGAGGCTGAGCATGTGCTTGCCCACGACTTTCTTCTCCAGAGCGCTAAGCTTGGCGCTAGACGCCTTGCTGCTAGGAGCGGCAGCATCACTCAAGTGGGTGTAGTCGCGTGAGATGTAGGCCACGGTGCCGTTGTAGTTCACCTTGTAGAAGTTGCCCTCGGTGGCGAGGTAAGGGATCACAGCGCCCTTGGCGGGATAGATGGGGTCGCCATTGCCGTCGCTGAGGATTTGCGCGCTGGTCGAAGCGCCCAGGCGCAGACGCACGTGTGTGCCATCGACAACCACATTGGTTGCCCAAGAGAAGATGCATGCGGCCACTGCCAGCAAGCATGATGCAAAAAGTCGTTTGATATTCATAGCTGTTAAATTTTATTCGGTGGCAAAGTTAACAATATTGCAACGTAATCGCAAACTTTTATGTAACTTTTATCCACACATTTACCACAAAACGCTCGTCTGATTGTCCACTTTCGTGAAAAAAGTTGTAACTTTGCAAATTAAGCAAAAACAAGACAACTTAAAATATGGAAAGCAAATTAGACAAAACATTGTTTGGTTCAGTGAGCCTGCGGTCGGTGCTCGGCTTCGTGATTGCCGTGGTGACCTTTGCCGCTATTTCGTGGATTTTCTTCTATCCTAACGACGTGAGAGGCGACGTCCTCTACACCCACGACGGCCAGCAAGGCGTGGCCAACGGCCAGGAGATCCTTGCTCACGCCGAGCAGACTGGCGAGATTTCGCGCTGGACCGATGCCCTCTTTGGCGGCATGCCCACGTTCCAGATTCGCCCCACCTACTCAAGTTCGCCCTACCTCTCATGGGCCGACCACATCTACACCCTCAACTTCCCCGCTCCCGTGAGCTGGATATTCATCATGATGCTGGGCTTCTTCATCCTGATGCTCACCTTCAAGGTGAAGTGGTATGTAGCCATCATGGGCGCCATCGGGTATGCGTTCTCCAGCTATTTCTTCATCCTGATAGGCGCAGGCCACATCTGGAAGCTTCTCACCCTGGCCTACGTGCCGCCCACGATTGCCGGCATCGTGCTGTGCTACCGCGGCAAGTACCTGGGCGGAGCAGCGCTGGCAGCCTTCTTTGCCGCATTGCAGCTCATGAGCAACCACGTGCAGATGACCTACTACTTCGCGTTTGTCATCGCAGCCCTGGTGATTGCTTTCCTCGTCAAGGCCATCATGGACAAGAAGATTGCACAGTGGTGCATAGCCACCCTGGCGCTCTCGGTTGCCGCTGCGGCTGCCGTGGGAGCCAACGCGCCTAACCTCTACCTCACCTACAAGTACTCCAAGGAGACCATGCGCACCGGCCACAGCGAGCTCACCCCGCAAGGCGGCGAGGCTAGCGCCACAGCCAGCGAGGGCGGTCTCGACAAGGAATACATCACCGCATGGAGCTATGGATTGAGCGAGACCTTCACGCTGCTCATCCCCAACGTGAAGGGCGGCGCAAGCATCTTGCCGCAGAAGGGCGAAAACCAGCCACTGGCGCTGGGCGACACCGACAATGCCAAGAAACTCTACGACAAGGGCGAAATAGGCTCGGACGACTACAACCTGCTGTGCCAGCCTTACTTCCTGCAATACTTCGGCGACCAGCCCATGACCAACGGCCCCGTCTATGCCGGAGCGCTCATCTGCGCGCTGTTCCTGCTGGGCTGCATCGTGGTCAAGGGTCCCGTGAAATGGGCTCTGCTGGCAGTCACCATCCTGAGCGTGATGCTCTCGTGGGGACACAACATGATGTGGTTCAGCGACCTGTTTATCGACCATTTCCCCATGTACAACAAGTTCCGCACCGTGTCGAGCATTCTCGTCATTGCCGAGTTCACGATGCCGCTGCTCGCTGTGCTGGCCCTGCACCAAGTGCTCACCGAGGAGAACTTCTTCAACAAGCACAAGGTGGCGTTCTTCGTGTCGTTCGGCCTGTGCGCGCTGGTGTGCGCGGTTGCGTTCCTCGTGCCTAGCATCTTCGGCGAGATGTACTCTCAAATGGAAATTGACAACTATGTGAAGACCGGCCAGCTGCAACAGATGCCCACGCTCGATGCCGCAATACGCGCCACACGCGCCTCAATGGTGAGCAGCGATGCACTGCGCAGCCTTGCCATCATCGTGCTGGGCGCAGGGGTCATGTTCTTCTTCTTCAAGGGCAAGCTCAAAGGCGGCATCGCTGCTGCTTGCGTCACCTTGATTGTGCTTGCCGACATGTTCCTCATCAACAAGCGTTACATCAACGAGGAGACATTTGTGGGTGCAGAGTATGCTACCAGCGGCCCCATCACCCCGCGTCCCGTTGATACCAAGATCCTCGCCGACCAGGACATCAACTACCGCGTGCTCGACATACACGGATTTGGCGACGCCCGCTCGTCTTACTTCCACAAGACCGTGGGCGGATACCACGCGGCCAAGCTCACCCGCTACAACGACCTGATCGAGCGCCAGATTTCGCAGAACAACATGAGCGTGTTCAACATGCTCAACACCAAGTATATCATCGTTGACAACAACAATGCGCAGCTCAACCCCGAGGCACTGGGCAACGCATGGTTTGTAGATACGCTCACCTACGTCGATAATGCCGACAAAGAGATGGCGTTCCTCGACAACTTCAATCCGGCGACTCATGCCGTGGCCGACGCCAAGTTCAAGGACGTGCTCAAAGACGCAGCGTCACACCAGCCCGGCGACACCATCTACGAGACCACCTACGCCCCCAACAAGCTCACCTACAAGAGCCACAGCGCAAAGGGCGGACTGGCTGTGTTCAGCGAGATTTACTTCCCCTGGGGATGGAATGTCACCATCGACGGCAAGCCTGTGGAAATGGGCCGCGTGAACTACGTGCTGCGCGCGCTGCAAGTGCCTGCCGGCGACCACGAGATCGTGTTCCACTTCGACCCGCAGGAGGTTCACACCACCGAGACCATCGCCACCACATCGATTATACTGATCTTTGTGGCACTGCTGCTAGCGGTGAACGTCGCAGTGTTCTTCGGCCGCAAGAAAAAAGAGGAAGAGCCTGAAAAGAAATAAACGATGGGAACTTTCAGGCGTTACCGCACCGCATTGAGCCGGCATCACCGCAGCCGCGGTTTCGGCATACACTCGCCGCACGCTTTCAAGTTCGTGCGGTGGGTGCTGCGTGAACGCCTGCCCTATTACAGTTACCCCGCCATCGAGAGCATCCACAAGGCTGTGGCATCGATGAGCGGCAGCCGGTGGCGACGCAAGGCCGACATCTCCCTGAGCAACGCCAAGATGCTGTTTCGCGTCACCAACTACGCCAATCCCTCAGCCATGCTGCAAGTGGGAGCCGGCAGCGGACTAGCTAGTTCGTGCATGCTGGCGGTGAACAGCCGCAGCACCATCACCCTGTGCGACCCGCAGCCCACAGCGCACCCCGCGGCACAGCGTGTGCTCGAGCCCTGGGGCAACAGGATAACATGCCGCGACAACATCGCCGCAGCAATCATGCACTACCGCAAAAACCAGGAAAACGCCGGCGGCAACCCGTTTGTGCTCATCGACCACCTGCCCAGCGGCACCGACAGCAACGCCCTGCTCGCCTATCTCAACGAGATACTAGCAGGCACTGCCGTGGTGGTGATGCGCAACCTCAACAACGACAGCGTGCTTAACGACCTGTGGCTACAATGCAAGCACGCCATGCCCATGGGGCAGACCTTCAACAACGAGAAAATCGCAATCCTGATAGCCTCGCCCAAACTCCAACGCGAGGACTTCTTCCTGTGGCTGTAACCCCATCTCCCATCCTCACACAGAGGCACAGAGGGCACGGAGATTATAGCGATTAACGACAATCACGTTAATAACGTTAATAACGACAATAACGTCAATAACGTCAATAACGTTAATAACGTGATTAACGAAAACCACGTTATTAACGAAATCTCTTAACCTTACTTGCCCAGGATCTTGTTGATCACGGCGTTGGCGTCGCTCACGTCAACTGTTCCGTTGCCGTCGGCATCGGCGCGGCCGCCGTATTTGCTGGCGTTATCCTTGCCCAGGATGATGTTGATGAGTATGTTGGCATCGGTGATATCGACGTTGCCGTCACCGTTCACGTCGCCCTTCTTGCCAGCAGGAGTGTCGGGCCACAGGCTGGTGTAGTAATTGTCATAGCTGCTACTGTGGTCCAGACTCAGGTAAGAACGACCCGGGCCCGTGTAATACGGCGTAGAAGTGTCTGATGGACGCCAGAATTTCTTTGTTGCGCAATTCCACACATAAGCACATGTGAGCGAGTTGACATCGACGTCGCCGGTTGCCGAAGCGTTGAGAACCGAAGTTCCACTGGCCGAAAGTGCTCGTGGAATTTTGTATATCGCGTATGGTTCGAGATCTGTCAGAATAACTCCAGTTTGGGCAGGCACTCTTGCAACCTTTTCCATCGTAATGGTATTGTTGTCACTTGAACAAGATGATGCCACATAGGCATTGACGTGAGCCGCTTCAAAATCAAGTGGGATGCAAACACCCAGGTTGTAGTTGTCGTAGTCGGGCTGTACATAAATGTTAAGTGCGTCCCGAGGACTGGAGCCGTCCTTCATTTTCCAGATTTTATAGTCTTGATCCCAGTAGTTTCTATAAAACACCTGGTTGTGGACATAAATCTTGAAGTCGCTTGCATTGTTGTCATAGTATTGGCCTTCCCATGTGCGCGTGTTTGTGCCTAAGATGAGGAGTTCCTTGAGTTTCGTTGCATGGGTAAATGCGCCGAGGCCAAATTTAGTGCACGTCATGGGAATGGTGAGCGAAGTGACCGATGTACCAGCGTAAGCGTGATGGTCTATACGTTCCAGTGCCGTCATCTCTGAAAGGTCGGTAGCAATCAAGTTAGCGACGTCGGTAAAACAAGAGTCACCTATCTCGGTCACTAAATACTTCTTACCATTGTTAACCAGATAATTAGACGCCTTGAAATTGTCAGCTACTGCAATTGTAGGGCATCTATCGTACTTGACCTTGCCGGCATATTCCACGCCATCTCGTGTGAATGCTTGATTGCTTAATATGGTTGCCGGTTCTTTGTATTCAGAGAAATCGGCAATAGACGAGTTTGTATGGGCAAAGTCGAATGCGCCACCCATGATATTGTCCGACGTAAATCTGCTGCCTATCTGGCGGCGTATTTCAATGGTTTTGCCCACAGGTACATACAGCTTACATGTACTGGGCACATCTGTGAAGCGGAACTGGTCCCACTGAAGAGCCCACTTATTGAGGTATATTTCCTGAACCGACAGCATTCCACGGAATGCATCGGGCGACAAGTTCTCAACTGTGCTGGGAACAACAATTCTCTTAACCCCCGTACCATAGAAAGCATCGGCACGCAGAGTCTGCAAGCTCACGGGGAGGCAAATGTTGCCACTAAATTTTGTAGGTGTACCTAATCCGCTGGGGAAATCTCCGTTAAGCTTGCAGTCCATAAATGCACTTGCACCTATGTAACGCAACTTCTGTCCGAAATGGAATGCTACGAGATTAGAACATCCCTCAAAAGCCTGTTTTCCCACATAACTCGCATTTTTAAATGCAACATACTTGACTTGAGTATTGATAAACGCTGCATAGTCAATCGAATCAACAGCTTCGCCACCATAGTATGACCAACT
>JAGHSP010000082.1 GCA_018065815.1 Candidatus Sodaliphilus limicaballi
ACTATATATATTTTCAATGAAAAAATATCAGTGAGATCAGTGAGATCCGCGCGGGGAGTTCCATTGGTGAATAGTTACCAATTATTTCAATTAATACAGAGAACGCTAAAATCGGCCTTGTGTGTGCACATTGTGTTCTAAATCTTGCTGTTTTCTTGTTATTGTGGCGAAAAATGAGTAACTTTGCAGTTTGATAGTATTATATTGCTATACACCTAAAAAGTGATTATGAAGAAGTTTAACGAATATAACAAGTTCAACCTCTCGGACATCAACAAGGAGGTTCTGGAGAAGTGGGATCAAGAGGGCGTTTTCGCCCGCAGTATCAGTGAGCGCGAAGGTGCTCCTTCATTTGTGTTCTTCGAGGGACCTCCCTCGGCCAACGGTATGCCTGGCATCCACCATGTGATGGCCCGTACCATCAAGGACATCGTGTGCCGCTACAAGACCATGCAGGGCTATCAGGTGCTCCGCAAGGCTGGCTGGGACACTCACGGACTGCCCGTGGAGCTTGGCGTGGAGAAGGCTCTGGGCATCACGAAAGAGGACATCGGCAAGAAGGTGAGCGTTGACGAGTACAACGCCACTTGCCGCAAGGAGGTGATGAAGTACACCCGCGAGTGGGAAGACCTCACTCACAAGATGGGTTACTGGGTGGACATGAAGGCTCCCTACATCACTTACACTAACGACTACATCGAGACCTTGTGGTGGTTGCTCAAGCAACTTTACAACAAGGGGTTACTCTATAAGGGCTATACAATCCAGCCCTATTCGCCCGCAGCGGGCACTGGACTCAGCTCGCATGAGTTGAACCAGCCTGGTTGCTACCGCGACGTCAAGGACCAGACCGCCACTGCACAGTTCTGCGTGGTTGAGGATGACCACAAGGTGGTTGCTGCCATCAAGGCTGTCCAGGACAAGGGCTTTGAGAATATTGCCGCTCTGGCATGGACCACTACGCCCTGGACTCTGCCCAGCAACACTGCGCTTTGCGTTGGCCCCAAGATTGACTATGTGGCAGTGGAGAGCTACAATCCCTACAACGGCCAGCCTGCCACTTTCATCATGGCAAAGGCTCGCCTCAACGCTTATTTCAAGGCTGAGGGTGCCGAGAAGGCACTTGACGAATATGCCCAGGGCGACAAGGTGATACCTTACAAGGTTATCGCCGAGTTCAAGGGCACCGACCTCGTGGGCCTGCGCTACAAGCAGCTCTTCCCCTGGGTGAAGCCCGTTGACAAGGTGGGCGACAAGTTTGAGGTTAACGAGAACGGTTTCCGCGTGATCCCCGGTGACTATGTGACCACCGAGGACGGTACTGGTATCGTTCACATCGCGCCCACATTTGGTGCCGACGATGCTGCTGTGGCTCGTGCCGCTGGCATTCCCTCGCTGTTCATGATCAACAAGAAGCTCGAAACCCGTCCCATGGTTGACCTGAGCGGTAAGTACTACGTGCTTGAGGACCTCGACGAGGAGTTCGTTGAGAAGTGCGTGGATGTAGAACTCTACAAGGAATATGCTGGTGCTTGGGTCAAGAACGCTTATGATCCCAAGTTCACCGTGGGCGGCAAGTATGACGAGGAGGCTGCGGCCAAGGCCGAGGACCTCAACGTGTATCTGTGCATCAAGATGAAGCAGGCAGGCAGTGCATTCAAGGTTGAGAAGCATGTGCACAACTATCCTCACTGCTGGCGCACCGATAAGCCCGTCCTTTACTATCCCCTCGACAGTTGGTTCATCCGCTCGACTGCTTGCAAGGAGCGCATGGTTGAGCTCAATAAGACCATCAACTGGAAACCCGAGCACACCGGCACAGGCCGTTTCGGCAAGTGGCTCGAGAATCTCAATGACTGGAACCTGAGCCGCAGCCGCTACTGGGGAACGCCGCTTCCCATCTGGCGCGACGAGGATGGCGAGGAGAAGTGCATAGGCAGCGTCGAGGAACTCTACAACGAGATTGAGAAGGCTGTCGCTGCTGGCGTGATGGAGAGTAATCCGTTCAAGGACAAAGGCTTTGTTCCCGGTGATTATAGCAAGGAAAACTACGAGAAGATTGACCTGCACCGTCCATACGTTGACTATATCACCCTCGTGAGCGACACTGGCAAGCCCATGAAGCGTGAGCTCGACCTCATCGATGTGTGGTTCGACAGCGGCTCAATGCCTTACGCGCAGCTGCACTATCCGTTTGAGAACAAGGAACTCGTGGATAGCGGCCGCTTCTATCCTGCCGACTTCATCGCCGAGGGCGTGGACCAGACCCGCGGTTGGTTCTTCACCCTGCATGCTATCGCCACAATGGTATTTGACAGCGTGGCCTACAAGAGCGTTATCTCTAACGGCCTCGTGCTCGACAAGAACGGCAACAAGATGAGCAAGCGCCTGGGCAACGCAGTTGACCCCTTCGGCGCAATCGAGAAATATGGTATCGACCCCCTGCGCTGGTACATGATCAGCAACTCTTCGCCCTGGGATAACCTCAAGTTTGACGAGGCTGGCGTTGTCGAGGTGTCGCGCAAGTTCTTCGGTACGCTTTATAACACATATTCGTTCTTCGCCCTATATGCCAACGTTGACGGTTTTGATCCTGCTGCCGAGCAGGTAGCCCTGGAGAAGCGCCCCGAGATTGATCGTTGGATTATCTCTCTGCTCAATTCTCTGGTGAGCGACGTGCGCCGCTATCTCGACGACTATGAGCCCACTCGTGCAGCCCGTGCTATCAGTGAGTTTGTGAACGATCACTTGAGCAACTGGTACGTGCGCTTGAACCGCAAGCGTTTCTGGGGTGGCAAGCTCGAGGGTAATGACGACAAACTGGCTGCTTACCAGACCCTTTACCACTGCCTGCACACAATCTCGCTGCTCATGGCTCCCGTTTCGCCCTTCTTCAGCGACAAGCTCTATCGCGACCTCACCGGCAAAGAGGAGAGCGTGCATCTGGCACTCTATCCCGCTGTTGATGAGGCAGCTATCGACAAGAAACTCGAGATGCGCATGCAGGTGGCTCAAGACATCACCTCGATGGTGCTCGCACTGCGCCGCAAGCAGAACCTCAAGGTGCGCCAGCCGCTCAAGTCTATCATGGTTCCCGTGCTCGACGACGAGCAGCGCGCTGCGGTAGAGGCTGTGGCCGACCTTATCAAGAACGAGGTGAACGTGAAGGAAATCAAGCTCGTGGGTAATGACGAGGGCGTGCTCGTGAAGCGTGTTAAGCCCGACTTCAAGAAACTTGGTCCCAAGTATGGCAAGATCATGAAAGCCCTTGCTGCCGAGCTCACCAGCTTGCCTCAACCCGCTATCATCGAGTTTGAGAAGAACGGAAGCATCACGCTCAACGTTGCCGGACAGGAGGCAGTCGTTGACAAAGCCGATGTTGAGATCATCAGCGAGGATATCCCCGGCTGGCTTGTTGCCAACGAGGGCGCCCTCACCGTGGCTCTTGACATCACCCTCACCGACGAACTCATCAACGAGGGTATGGCTCGCGAACTCGTGAACCGCATCCAGAACATCCGCAAGAAGAAAGACTTCGACATCACCGACCGCGTTGAGGTCAAGATCAACCCCGATGAGCGTGTAGTCAAGGCCCTTGAGAGCTTTAAGGACTATATCGCTGCGCAGGTGCTCGCTGTGAGCATCGAGATTGCCGAGGTTGACCACGACGACACTGTCGATCCCGAGAAGGACGACCTCAAGGTGAAGATGACTGTCGATAAAGCATAATCAAGACATTGATATGGATAGGGGAGACCTGGGTGCTCCTCTATCCGTTTTACTAACCATTAATACCTTTCCTCCCATGAATACCGATAAAGAAAGAAACAGGTACTCCGATGCCGAGCTGCAGGAGTTTAAAGAGATTATCCTTGAGAAGCTTGAAACTGCCAAGGAGAATTATGAACTGCTCAAGTCGAGGTTGCTCTCTGATGACCCGACGCCCACATTCAAGGCGCTGGAGGAGACTGCCGAGGCATTGAGCAAGGAGGCTGCCGGACAACGTGCACAGCGCCAAATGGAGTTTATCAACAAACTGCAAAGCGCCCTGGTGCGCATTGAAAATAAAACCTACGGCGTGTGCCGCGTCACGGGCAAACTCATCCCCAAGGGACGACTGCTTGCTGTGCCACATGCCACTACATCGGTCGAAGGAAAGGAATTAGAACAGAAGAACAAACGACGCTAAATGAAGAAAAACATTAATGGATGGCTTGCTGTCATCGTGGTGCTGCTAGTCATTGTCATCGACCAGGTGGTGAAAGTGTGGATAAAGACGCATTTTTACTATGGTGAGCAGTATGAAATCACTAGTTGGTTCAAACTGCAGTTTATCGAAAACAATGGCATGGCTTTCGGCATGGAGTTTGGTAGCAAATTGTTCCTCACATGGTTCCGCATCATTGCTGTGGCACTGTTTATGTATTATATCTACAAGTTGCGCAACCGTGTGGATGTGCCTCGCGGCTATGTGGTGTGCATTGCCATGATCACGGCTGGCGCACTGGGCAATGTCATCGACTGCATCTTCTATGGTGTGGCTTTCGATGCTCCCGATGCTCCCCAGGTGGCGCAGCTCTTCCCGCCGGGCGGCGGATATGAGACGCTGTTTAACGGCAGGGTGGTAGATATGCTCTACTTCCCGCTGTGCGATTGGAACTGGCCGCAGTGGATGCCCTTGGTGGGCGGTGATCACTTTGTGTTCTTCCAGCCGGTGTTTAACGTGGCCGACGCTTCGCTCAGCGTGAGCGTCATTGCACTCATTTTATTCTACTCGCGTTACCTTGCCCCAAAGGAAGAGAAGACAGAGGAGGCAACGGAAGGCGAGAAAACTAACGACAAGACTAAATGAAACATCTACTAGCGGCTGCATGCCTGGTGGCTTTCCTGTGTCTTGCTGCGGGTTGTGACAAGGCCCCAAAGGGGGTGATACCCGAGAGCAAGATGGAAGAGCTGCTCGTTGACCTCGAGCTGGCCGATGCCTACATCGACTCGCACTGGGACCAATTTCCCGACGACTCGTCGCGGCTGGTGCTCAAGCAGTCTATATTCATGAAGCACGGTGTCACCCCCGAGCTTTATGACACATCGCTTGTGTGGTATGCCCGCAACATGGATGTTTATGTTAAGGTTTATGACAATGTGATAGGGCGACTGCAAGACAAGAACAAGGAACTGCAAGACGCTCCTTCCCAGTTGCCAGTCCAGGGGTCTGCATTCGGCTCGGGCATGGAAGGTGTTGCGGCTAACCATGAGTTTGCTGCCGAGGGCGATAGTGCCGACATCTGGCAAGGTCCTCGCCGCTGGATGCTCACCTCGGGAATGAAGAGCGGGTTTATCACTTTTGACCTCAAACCCGACCGTGAGAGCGACAAGGGCGACCGCTATGAACTCCAGTACAAGCTTAAACCTGTGCGCAGTTCATTCAAGGCGTTCATGGCTGTTGACTACATCGACGGCAGCACATCTATTGTCAACCGCTTCTCTGGCAGTGACGGTTGGAACTCGTTGGCCCTGCAAGGCGATCCTGGGAAGAGGGCACAACGCATCTATGGTTACATATATTATAACATCAACAAAGGCGATGTGGCATATATCGACAGCATCTTGATGCTGCGCACGCATTCGAGCGAGATGGCCGACACCAAGATGGGCGGACAGAAACTCATCGAACGCAAGAAAGACGTTAACACAAGCAAGAATGCTGACAAGGTGGAAGCCGTGGCGAGCAACACCATTTCAGTGCAAGGACATTTCAAACCCAAGGAGGGCGTCAACAAGTCGAGCGCACAAAAGCATGTCACCGAGTCGCCAAACCGTAACCATCTTCCTGGAAGCAACTAATCATTCGCGTCATGATAGCAATAGTAAAATATAACGCAGGCAACGTGTTCTCAGTCACATGTGCCCTGCAACGGCTGGGTGTGGAACCTGTCGTGACCGATGACCCCGAAGTGCTGCGTGCCGCCGACAAAGTGATTTTCCCCGGTGTGGGCGAGGCATCGGCTGCTATGGGGCATCTGCGTGCCTCGGGGCTCGACAAGGTTATTGCCGGCCTCAAACAACCCGTGCTGGGCATCTGCATAGGCATGCAGCTCATGTGCCGACACAGCGAGGAGGGAAACGTGGACGGACTAGGCATCTTTGACACAGTGGTCAAGCGCTTTGACAACAGTCGTTGCCCCGAGTGTAAGGTTCCTCACATGGGATGGAACACGGTTGAGGTTGGGCATCCAGGCATTGCCGGAGAGTCGCTTGATGGTCGCTATGCCTATTATGTACACAGCTATTATGCCGAGCCGTGCGTTCACACGGAGGCCATAACCCGCTACATCGTGCCGTTCAGCGCGGTGCTGCATCGTGACAATTTCTACGCCACACAGTTCCATCCCGAGAAGAGTGGCAGTGTGGGCGAAACTATCCTTAAAAATTTTCTGGCATTATGAGCATTAACATCATTCCTGCCATTGACGTGATCGACGGCAAGTGTGTGCGCCTCTCGCAAGGCGACTATGCGCTGAAGAAGATATACAACGAGTCGCCTCTCGACGTGGCTCGTGCCTTTGAAGACTGCGGATGCACACGCTTGCATCTCGTGGACCTCGATGGCGCCCGTTCTCACCACATCGTCAACTATCGTGTGCTCGATGCCATTGCTGGTCACACAGGACTCACCGTTGACTTTGGCGGTGGACTCAAGAGCGACGACGACCTGCGCATCGCCTTTGAGTGCGGTGCCGCAATGGTAACCGGCGGCAGCATTGCCGTGTCTCAACCTGAAACTTTCACAGGATGGCTCACAAAATACGGAGCTGACCGCATCATCCTCGGTGCCGACTCGCGCGACGGTTTCATTGCCACCCAGGGATGGCTCAACGATAGCGACAAGAGCGTGATACCCTTCATACAGCACTATCATGAGCAGGGCGTAACAAAGGTCATCAGCACCGATATCGCCTGCGACGGAATGTTGCAAGGACCCAGCGTTGACCTCTACCGGCGCATTCTCGAAGCAGTCCCGGGACTGCATCTCATAGCCAGCGGTGGAGTGGGGGATATGTCGCATGTCGAGGTACTGGAAGAGGCTGGAGTCCCCGAGGTAATCGTGGGCAAGGCCATCTACGAGAACCACATCACCCTCAACGACCTCCTCTCCTTTAATAAAACAAGAAAATAAAACGATAGTCCAGTTCAACACAGCTCGGCCGTATCGCTAATAATAGATAATATGCTAGCAAAACGCATCATCCCATGCCTCGATGTCAAAGACGGAGCAACCGTCAAGGGGGTCAATTTTGTAAACTTTCGCAACGCCGGTGACCCCGTCGAGCTCGGCCAGCGGTATAGCGCCGAGGGAGCCGACGAACTAGTTTACCTCGATATCACAGCATCGCTCGAGGGCCGAGACACCTTTATCGACCTCGTGCGACGCGTCGCGCAAGGCGTGAGCATCCCATTCACCGTGGGCGGAGGAATCAGCAGCGTCGAGCACGTAGATACATTGCTCAATGCCGGGGCCGACAAAATCTCCATCAACTCATCGGCATTGCGCCGCCCCGAGCTCATCAGCGAGATTGCATCGCGTTTTGGCAGGCAAGTGTGTGTCGTCGCCATCGATGCCCGTTGCATTGAAGGAGAGTGGATATGCCACGTCAAGGGAGGTCACGAGCCCACACAGCGACGCCTCGTCGAGTGGGCTGTCGAAGCACAGGACAGGGGAGCAGGCGAGATACTGTTCACCAGCATGGACCACGACGGAGTCAAGCAAGGCTTTGCCTGCGATGCACTCAACCAGCTGCACGAAGCCTTGTCGATACCCGTCATAGCATCGGGCGGATGCGGAGCCATGGAGCACTTCAAGGATGCCTTTGAGATAGGCCATGCCGACGCTGCACTCGCAGCTAGTGTGTTTCACTTCAACGAGATACCCATCGACGAACTCAAACGCTACCTGCACAAATGCAATATTCCCGTGAGAATGTAAACATCGAAATTATAAAAACATCAGTATATGAATTTAGACTTTGAAAAAATGGGCGGATTCATCCCCGCTATCATACAAGACGCTGTCACTCGCAACGTACTCATGCTGGGTTTCATGAATAAAGAAGCCTACGAGAAAACCGTTGAGACAGGTAAAGTAACATTCTGGAGCCGCACTCGCAACACACTGTGGACCAAGGGCGAGACAAGCGGCAACTTCCTCAACGTTGTTTCAATCCAAGACGACTGTGACCACGACACACTGCTCATCAAAGCCAATCCCGTAGGCCCAGTGTGTCACACCGGAGCAGCCACTTGCTTTGAAGACAGCAACGAGATGGGCGTCCTGTTCCTGAGCATGCTGCAAGACTTCATCGACAAGCGATTTAAAGAGATGCCCGAGGGCAGCTACACCACCTCGTTGTTCCAGAGCGGCGTCAACCGCATGGCACAGAAAGTGGGCGAAGAAGCAGTAGAAACCGTCATCGAAGCGACAAACGGCACCGACGGACGTATGATCTACGAAGCCAGCGACCTCATCTACCACCTAATCGTCCTGCTCACATCTAAAGGCTACCGCATCGAAGACATCGCAGCAGCCCTCCAACAGCGCCACCTCAAGCCCAAAGAACAATACGACAAGAAAGATAAATGAAAAAAATCGCTCCAAAAGAGTGATTTCTAGAAAAAAAGTTGTACCTTTGCACTACAAATTGGGAAAGCGCCCCCCATCAAAGGGGAAACACCCCCCAAAAAAGACGATGGTTCCGTAGCTCAGCTGGATAGAGCAACAGCCTTCTAAGCTGTGGGTCTTGGGTTCGAATCCCAACGGAATCACAAGAAGAATCGCTAACTCATTTATCAAAATGCAGTTAGCGATTTCCTTTTATAAAATTGCCGACTTTTTGCCGAGATATTTAGGCGTAATCAAAAAACACGCCTAAAAATACATCCTTCTGTTATAAAGCTTTTACAGAAAAGGAAACTCCATATTTTAACTATAGAGTAATCATTGTCCTCTTTCTTCCTCCACACTAATTCGCATCTAATAAAAATTGGGTAATAAAGGAATTTCGTGAGACAAAAATCGATTATATATGTTTTTCTAGGAATTCTTGAAATTCTTTGGGTGTAAGAACTTGAGTTTTAATTCCCAAATAGCTGTAAACTGCTGATGTTTTATATCGCATCTTCATGTCATTTGATACAAATATATCACATAATTGGGCATAGTAAGCATGACTGGCATCTTGCATGCGAGCAATATTTACATGGGCGCCCTTTTTGTCTTTGTGAAAACAAGCAGCATCCAATAAATTAAATAGCGTGATGAATACACTTCTTCCCTCTGCTTCTGAATGGATTAAAAAATCCCTAATACTTATCCTTTCATATGGGCATTCTGCAGATAATAACCTTTGGTTAATCTCATTTATGATTGTTGAAGGAGGTATATTATTTATCTCTATTGAATTGAATCGCAGAATTTCAAGAATCTTTTCTCTATTAGGGCGATATGAAGATGTCGTAGCATTTATTAGTAACCTATTTATTGTTGCCACAGGGGTATGTAAGAGTTCATATCTTTCTCGGGGGAAAGCTGAATTAAATTCAGGTGTATTCGAGCCATTTAATATGTGATTGTTCTTGACTAAACCTGTTAATATGTTAATCCTTTGTTCGACGGATAACTTAGGAATATGTTCGCCTTCAATCAACTCTTCTATATGGGCATCGGAATAGTAACATTCGAAAATATCAGCATTGGCAGTTAAGAAGTGGCTATCAATTTCGCTGTTTTCAAAATCAACGATAACATTGTTATCTAAATACACTTTAGTTTTATTTAATGACTTATTCATATCTATATGCTTAGAAGCAATTACATTTTTTTCCTAGTTACTTAAAATATTGTCGTACATCGTATTTTTTTTTGTGCATGATGTTGTACTCATCTTCTTCAAAGGATGGAGAGATTATACCAAATCCCATATAGCCACAATGTTTTCTACCATCATTGTCACATACACTTTCTAATCTGTTAGGTAACATATAGTCTCCTAATTGTGCATATACAATACATACGACAGATGCTATTGCATAAATAACATTGTTGAGATTTGCAAGATTGAAGTTCTCATACCTATTATGCTTTACACTATTATATGATTTATACCATGTTATGATGTCACCAACCGCCCATTCCGATAGTGGACTTATTGACTTATTTGAATTCCAAAAGTTAAGTTGTACTTGGTAATCTGACAACTTCATAATCTCGTTGAGCATACGATAGTCGTGGATAGTCATTTTACCCCTTGCCTTATGGTATGCGTTTGCAAGCAAAATCCCTTTACAATTACTTTCAAACTCAGTAGATGCGCGAAGGAATAGCTCATATAATCGGTGCGAATAGACTGTTAGGTTTTCGTCGTCAGGCTCAATGAAATCCAAAACGGTTTGCAGGTCTTTTATCAACATCGATAACGACCTGACAATCGAATGTCTCTCTGGAGAACTAATATAATCTGAATCAAGAACATAATCATCTGTTCTTCCGTCATAAAAGAAAGGTAACCTTTTACAACGATGAATTCTCTTAAATGGGTTATCAAGTATCATATAGTATAGTTTTTTTGACATCAAAGTTACATAAAAAACACTAAATAGCACCATAAAGCCACAATAAACGCACATCAATTCCAATATATACCAGTTTGTGCTCCATTCTAAACACACAATTATCTGTTGACTTAAACTTGTGTGGATTTATATTGTGCCAAGGCAATGTAGAAGTGCGTAGACCTTCGATGACTATAAACGGGTTCTTGCTGTTGTGATACACATGTTTTTTCTTTTACTTCTCCCATGATTTGAGATAACCTCGAGTTATATTTGCGCGCAATATCATTTTAGTTATAACTTTTTGGTAAAAAGTATCACTAAAATGCCTTTGATTACGCAAATTTTAGTAACTTTGCGTATTATGCCGAGATATACTTTGTATATCTGGGTGCAAAGCAAACGAGAATACGAACTTATACAAATTATTTCGTCTTGTGAAGTAGTTAATTG
>JAGHSP010000393.1 GCA_018065815.1 Candidatus Sodaliphilus limicaballi
TGCCCCTCGACTTGCATGTGTTAAGCCTGTCGCTAGCGTTCATCCTGAGCCAGGATCAAACTCTTCGTTGTTGTATCTTGTCTTTTTTCTTTTCAGAATAATTTTAAGAACGACCCCGCTGTTGCCCGGCACGGATGCTGCCTTCATTGTCTATCAGGTGTACCTGTCAAGAATCTTGACGGAGACTGTATTGCTACTCGTCTCCTTGTACTACGTTGTTGCAAAGCATTTCAATGATCTCTCATTTTGCGCCTCCGCGCATGTTTCAGCGCGAAAACGATGCAAAATTACAACAATTTTCCGAATCGGCAAAATTTTCAGCGGTTTTTTTTCGGAAAAATGCGCTTTTTCCCGGATTTTTCCGGATTTGCCCAGATTTGCCCGGGTTTTCGGCCGGTTCCGGCCGGATTCCGGCGGTTTTTCCCGCCGCGGAGGGCTTGGCGAGGTGTCCGAGGCGGTGCCTCGGAGTACTGGACGCCACGGTTGCTGTTTTTGGGGGAGAGGGTGTTATTATCGTGCTTGTCGTTATTATCGTTTTTATCGTTTTTATCGTTTTTATCGCCTTGATCACTTTGATCGCCTTGATCACTTTGATCACCTTGATCACTTTTATCGCTTTGATCACTTTTATCACTTTTATGGCTTTTATCGCCTTTATCGCCTTGTAGTGCTTTATTACCTTTCCATGGATGCAAAGGTAATGCGGTGATTGCAGGGAAGCATTATCAACCGGGCAAGTGGAGGGGTATATTATGAACGGGGGATCAGGTGATTGAGGAGTGGATAATCGGCGGGGCACCAGTCTAGGGTGTTGAGATCTTGGGGGGCGAGCCATTGATGGGCGTTGTGCTCCTTTATTATATATATAGGTGGTGTGCTGGAAGGAATGCAATGGTAAAACATGAGTGTGATGAGGAAATCGGGGTACTGATGGTCGATGGTGGCGATGTGCTCCCCTACTTCGACTTCTAGCTCCATCTCTTCTATTAACTCGCGCCGCAGTGCTTCTTGGGGTGTTTCCCCGGGTTCAATCTTTCCCCCGGGGAATTCCCAATGATAGGATGTGTAGTCAAACGGTGTGGCCCCTCGCTGCATGCACAGGATTTTGCCGTCCCACTCTATCACTGCCGCTACTACATGAATGTGCTTCATAATCTTACTTGACAAGACTCATGTTGAAACTAATACCATAGTTGGTGTTAGTTGTGGGATAAGCAGTAGTAGAGACGAGCGGAGTGTTGACCTGATGATCAAAGTAAGCGCCAAGTGTGATGCGCTTGCTCATCTGGTAGTTTGCCGTGAATTTGATGCCAAATGTGCGTGTACCGCTAGTTGCCTGCGCCGTGTTGTCAAGGATCTTGCGGATGAGGGCATTGTTGTTGTTGAGCTGCAAGTCAAAGTTAAGAGTGAGGTCATTGCTCACACCTTGCTGTTTGCCACCTTTCATCTTGAGTACAGAATTGAAATTGGCAATCTTGTAGCCTGCACCTATCACGAACGAGGTGGTGTTGGCTTCGACAACTTGTCCCGCAGCGCTGTTGAGGGTGAGAGTGCGCGAGTCGCGGTACTCGCAGTTGACGGTCATGCTGTTGTTGAGCGTAGCATTGACGCCAATGAGCGGTGCAAATTTCTCGGTGACAGTAACCGACGAGATATTATAAGGCGAAGACGGGGTGGCACCGCCTGTGAGCGCGTCCTGTGTGAAACCAAGTCCCTTGCCGATGTCAACCCAATCGGTGAATGAGTTGAACGAACCTACCTGATAAGTACACTGGTAAGCATGAGTGAGTGTGAAGCTCTTGAAATACTTGGAGAAGAACGGAAGTTTTGACAATCCGTCATAGGTAACACGCCAGTTAGGCAAAATCTCCTTCAATGACGGGAACGGATTGAGGGTTACCTTGTTGGCATTCTTTCCCGAATAAGCCGCCATGAAAGCCGGGATGAGCACATCACTGCTCATGGGGTTAACACTTCCGTTCTTGGGATCGAACTCCTTGCCCGCGGTAATCGTGCCACGCAAGAATCCGCGGTCGGGATAAGTAGTGCCTATGTACTGATTCTGGAGTCGCTGCGCAATGATGGGAATATTGGCAAGGAACTCGTCAAAGACAGCGCTATGGTATCCGTTGCTGTTATTACCACGTGATGCAAAGACTGTGGCGATAGCCATGTGAGTCTTGGTGTAGTTACCGGCATAAAGCGTTCCCATGTCGTCATACATAAACTGCATCTGGCTAGTGCGGTTGTCGGTGCGGTTACCCGTAAGAGTCACCTTCAATCCCTTTACAGGTTCGAGCTGAACCTCGGCATTGAACTCTTGAGTCTTAGAGAACAGCGCAGGCGTAGTCATAGACTGGTCGCCGAGCAACCAACCACGGCTCTTGGCCTTATCAAGATAGCTTTCATCGACAAAACCAAAGGCGAAGTCAAGACCTGGAGCCATGACGTCGTAGTGAGTGCTCTGACCGAAGATATCACCAATCTCGGGAATAAACTGCGGGATGGACATGCTGCGCGTGCTGCGCCAACGCACGTTGACACTACGCACGCTCATAAGGGCACGTGTGGTGTACTGCCCCAGTTCGCTCCAGAACGATTTGTCCTCGGTGAGATCCTCGGTGATGACAAACTTGATGCTCTTGTCGCCAGTGGTGAGAATCTCCACATTATTATTGTCCTTAACCTTGAAATTCACAGCAAACGGTTTGTTATCGGTCGTGGTGGCCGAAACCTTCACCTTCTTGACATTGAGGCTGTGCTTGATGATGAGCACAGAGTCGCTGTCGCTGTGCAGCTTGAACGTGCGCTGGAACTTCTTGGGCTTAACCTTCGTGTTTTTATCCTTGGGTCCCATCTTGTTGTTGGAAGAACTCGAGAACCTCTTGTTGACAGCTTGCAGGTAAGGAATCTTGTTGTAGAGCTGTTCCATGCTGAGACGGCAGTCGATGTTGAGCGACGACTGGTTAGCAATGGTGTTGCCCGAAGAGATGCCATCGATAACGGTACCACGATCCCATCGATAGGTAGAGTTATAGGTAGCCGAGGCATTGATAAAGCTCAAGATGGGTATAGCGCTGAACGGAGCCTTGTAACTTGCGGTGAACGACTGGTTGTAGGCCCACGGAGTTCCCAGGTCCTTAATACTCTGCCAAACCGAGTCACGCCAGTCGCGATAACGGTCGGGGAAGAGTTCCTTGTTGACTTGTCCGATGGGCTCGAGGATGTGTGCCGAGGTGTTGCTATTGAACGACATCGAGAGAGACTTGGTGAAGTTCCATGTGATAGCAAACTGACGATCCCACAAGAAATTCTTGCTCACCGACACTGGAAGTTCGACATTGATGCCCGTTTCGTTGCGAGTCTGCTGCTCGTAGTAGTAACGAGAGATATTGGTGTTGAACGCGATGCTAGTGGGCAGCCAACGCAACTCCCACTCGCGGAAGAACTTCATGTTCTTGTTCTTGGCGTCAACCATTTTCTTGAACGGAGAGAACGGTTTGACGTAAGGAGTCCAGCTATACTGCATGCTACCGCGATAGTCGTTAGTGTTTTCATACACATTGTCGGGGTCGTTGAGGTGCTGCTTATTAGATGAATAACTGAATGTAAAGTTGGCAGGGTCCCAAGGCATGGGGTTCTTGCTCTTCACGTCAAACTTCAGTCCCGACACGCTGAAACTCTTCACCGTGCGTTTAGTCTCGGCAAAGTTATTGATTGAGTCGCGCTGATGCTTATCCACACATGCTTCGAGAGCGTCCTCGAGAAGGATATCCTGGTCGAGGGGGTTATACTTGGGAGTAGTGGTCTCGTTGCTGTAAGAGTAATAGATGGGAGCATGGAGTTTCACCTTCTCGGGCAAGAAACGGCCGACATCGCCCTGCACAGCGATGTTATACTGGTTATAATTGTCCATGCGGCGCTGGCTGAGGCTCTCGTTCACGCCACCGAAGCCATAAGTTTCACGATGGAATCCCGCATTGACAGTGGCGATGTCGCTCAACGCAAGCGTAGCATTGGCCTTGGCAGCCCAGCCACCCTCATTGTCGAAGTCGGTGACACGCATCTCGTCGATCCACACGACACAATCCTTGGTTGTGGGAGCATTGTTGCGCACACCTATCAAGAGCACACGCACGTCGCTGAGCGAGGGATTACCCATGACAAAGACACGATGATTGGGGTGCTCGGGGTCTTGTTCCTGGTAACGCTGGAAATAAGACACATCGCCCGACCCCATCAATTTCTCGGCATTGCGGTGCTTCTTAACATTGGTGAAGACGTCTAGGTCGATATCCATAGTGTTATTCTCGGGCCACACGCGCAGACGGTCCTGCGAGCTGTTGGTGTTGTAGCGTCCGGGAGCAGTGAGTTCAAGAGGAACCTCATACTCATAGTAGTTGTTCTTGATGTCAGAGCCAAGTCGCAAGAACACAGACACATCGCCATTCTTGAGATTGGTAACGTCGTCGATGAGAGCCTCACCGTGCACAAACATCTGCAATCGCTGGTAGATGCGCAGGTCGAGGCTGGTGTTGCGGTAAACGCCGCGTGCATCATCGGCCTGCAAGCCCTGTACCTTCATCTGCATTGACTGCTCGTTGAGCTGTGTGATTTGCGATTGACCAGAGTCAACGATACGCGACACGCCAGGAGGCAACACATAGTTGACAGGTTCGCGGCTAGCATTCTCCTCGATGTTGACCGAGTTGATGTTGATAGAACCAGTGGCAGGAGTCTCGCCGCGCAGGTTGAGATTGTAATCATAGTTGCGCCACTCGCCGCGCACAAGTTCGAGTGTAGCAAAACGCAAGTGGGTGGTCTCGCGGAATCCGGTCATGAACATACGCATGAAACGGATAGTAGAGAAGTCATTGATATTACCGATTTTCTTCTCATATTCCCTCAAGGGTATGCTGAACTGGTACCAAGTGGCTTCCTGATCCTTGCCGTCGCGAGTGCGCACCTTGGCCACCTGCTTATCGGTGATGTGGTTGAATCCCACCCGCAGCGAGTCGGGGTGTATGGCAACGCGATACTGGAAGTAGCGTTCATACTCGTTGAGAGTGTTGTCCTGGTTGATGTCCTCCACATCGGGCACGCTGCGTGCGCTCTGGTAGAGGCGGTCGGCCACGTCTTCCTGTGAGAGCGAGTTGCCCTCGGTGCCATTATATCTCTTGTAGCGTTCAAGGATAGAGAGTTTCTTCTCGTCGTAGTCATAACCACGGTAGAAGTGGTAATTGTCGCCCGCGGGGTCGTTGAGCGGCGAGAAAGGATCTTCTTCCATGGCATCAAGGGTGGCTTGAGGCAGAGTCTTTTTCAACTGGGCAACGAAAGTACTATATGCGCCGAAATTTTTCTCCTCGGCAGTAGAAAGTCCGTTGAGACCCACATCCTGCAAGGGACGGGAGTCGCTGCTAGTATCGAAGGCATAGGTCATCGAAGTCTGTGTTGAGACCTTGCCCCATGCTGTATCCTTAACATAGGTGGAATCGCCGTTGACAGGAAGTCCGTTCTCGTAACTCTTGAGTCCATCCTTGAGGATATCCTCGCTCACCTCTCCGAGGTTGAGATACAGGTAACCGCCATCGCGATTGGGATTATTCTCGTCCATGAAAGGATCGAGCAACCAGAACTGGATGTACTCGATGTTGGACTGCTCAAAGTTGGTGTTGTCAAGCTTGCGCATGATACCACCCCAACGCTTCTCGGGATTGAGAAGATTGCCATTATCATCAATATTGGTGGCGTCGAGGTTATAGGGACCACGTTCCTTGGGGTAGAACGAGAGGTTGAGGGTCTGCACGGTTGATGACTCGCCGTAGTTGAGGTCACGTCCCGGGAACACCTCGCTGTAACTTACCTCACGCACGTAAGGGTTAGACAGTTGCTCAAGGTCGTTCTTGATGTAACCAGGCGCATAAGACGAGTTGCGCTGCGTGAACAAGCGGTCGATGTAGTACCACGCCAGGAGCGAACGGTTCTTACCGTAGTCCACATTATTAGACAAGGCAGCTTCGGGGAACAAAGCGCCTGAACCGCCGTCGTAAGGAGTTGATGCAAGGAACCATGCATAAGGCGAACGAAGGTCGATGCCCGACTGTGTTGACTCAAAGTCGTCGATATAACTACTACCGGCATTTGAACCAGTCTTGGCCTGATGAGGAATCAGCTGGGCAAACTCACCCTTGAATGAGAGCGATGACGGTGCAGTGGCATTGACCGTGGGAATCTTGTTGAGCAAATTGGTGAGCCACATGAACTTTGTGTTATAGTTCACATTTACACCCCAAATGGTGTTGTTGACGATTTCATCGCCTATGGCAACCTTCTCGGTAAGAGCTTTCTCGCCATAGTGCATCACGGTACCGCCTATATGGAAGTTCTTGTTGAACGCATAGTCGAGGTCGAGTCCCATGAGCGTCTTGCGCTGCATGCTGAATGTTGACTGATTCTCGAGCGAAACGCTGATGTTAGTTCCCGCATCGATGATGCTCTGATTTGTGATAGTCACCGTACCCATGTTGTAGTCGACGGTGTAGTCGCTGTTCTCGGTGAGGGTCACACCACCGGCTGTGACAACTACCGAACCGCGAGGCACGTTCATCGCATTGAGTTTGATGACGTTGCCCGACGATGCCTGGTATTCGCCGGCAAGGACAAACTTGTTCTTGTCCTGTACCTGACGCGCTGCGGTGAGCGTGGTGTCGTACAGTTCGTCGTAAACATATACCTTGGCAAGGGCCTCGTCATTAAGTTTCTTGCGCAAGTGGTCACCGAAGGGCTCAACTACGGGGAAAATGATCTTGCCCAGCGCACTGTTGACGGTATAATTCTCAATGTAGTCAAAGCGACCGTCCTTGTGGAACTCATTGTTGGCGTCGAGTCGGTCAAGGTTCATAACCTCAAGCAGTGGCACGCCATTGATTACGCCAGCAGGTATATAAGGCAGTTCGGTACCAGTGGTGTCGCTCAAGTACTTGATATCGAGCTTGAAGTTCTTTTTCTCAATCGAATAAGCGCCCAGCGAGTAGATGTTCTTCATCATGAGGTCCCACATGGGCTGGTCGGTTGACGTGGTGGTACCCTTGAGCATCTTCACATATATTGACTGGTCGGTGGCAGTGATGTCGCCAGAGAACTCACCCACCTGGTAGGTGTTGCCACGGTAGGTATATTGGTAAGACACCGCCAGCACCTCGTCGCTGTTGAGAGCGGTCTTTAACTGGATATAACCCAGCGTTGAGTTGAGCGTGTATTCCGAAGATGACAGCAAGCGCGCACTCTCAATCTTCTCATAATCCTTACCGCCTTCGAATCCGTAGGCCTTGAGAGGTTCAAGCGCAGTAGCCACCTGGGTGATGTCGCGGGCATCGGGATACTGTGTCTTGATCTCGTCGAGCAGGTTGTTCGATGAGTTGCTAGGATTGGGAGAGAAAGGATCAGGCTTCCAGTGAGAGTTGGCAAGGCGGCGGTTTTCACCCACGTCCTGGAACGCAACGAGGTTGCGTGACTCGTTGAAGTTGCTGCGCTTATTGGTGATCCACACCTCCACACGGGTCACGTTGATGCCCGACGACACGAGCGGCAACTTCGCGCACCATGCATCGTAGTTGTCACGGAAGAACTGCGACAGGAAGTAGTTGCGGTTTTGGTCATATTTGTCACCAGTCACATAGAACTTTGTGGTTTGTGCACCGCCCTTTGTGTTTACCGTCTGCGATTCACTGTTTTGCTGTGACACAAGTGCCGTGGCGGTGAGTTTGCCAAATTGTAATTTGGTCTTGACACCGAACAGAGCCGAACTACCGCGTATGAGCGACGAACCGGTGGTCATGCTCACGTTACCGGCCTCGATGTTCTTGATGATCTCGTCCTCCTTGCCGTCGTAGGCGAGTTTTAAGTTCTTATTGTCGAAATCAAAAGTCGCATCGGTGTTGTAAGTCATGTTGAACTTCATCTTGTCACCCACCGACGCTGCAATGGTTGCCTGGATTTTTTGGTCAAAGTCGAAATAGGTCTTGCGACGCGACTGCACGCTCAAAGCAGGGTTGTCGGTCTTGTTGCTCTTCACACCCATGTTTACTATTACCGACCCCTGGGTCTTGAGCTGCACACCGCCAGGGCCGAAAATAGATTCAAGCGGACCAAGTCCAAACTGCATGTCGAGGAAGTTGAAGGGATTCTTTGCCTTTTCCTCGGCGCTCTCGGCATTCTTTTGCTTGTAGTATTCCTGCATTGACTGGCGAAGCGCGATATTGTTATATTCGTCGGAACTCAAGATAAACGGAGTGACGATATCGTTATCGCCCAGTTTGGTATGGATAACATAACATCCTGTCTCGGGGTCATACTCGGCCTCGGTCTTGATGTTAGAGGGGTCTTTTAGGTCAAGAGAGTATTCACCCGTAGCGCTCACGTCGTCATAGTTGCCGGGCACTGTGGGTCTCACGGTGAAAGGCAGCGACAGTGTGTCACGTGCCGAGCGAGGCTTGGGTTGCTGTTGCTGCACGGGTTGCACAGGTGGCGGCGGCGGCGCGAGTTTTGATTGAACATATTGGGCAAAAGCCGAGTCATTGCCGAGGGCTATTGCTATCAAGCCCGCGACAACTACGAAAAACAATATTTTAAATTTTCGACCTGTCATTAATAAACCAACTTAGCACTAACAAAAGTGATAATGCTAAAAAATATTAAAAATAACCATACTTCGCTCACGACGATGTCATTACATCATCTTGAGCGCTTTCTTAATTGCATCTTCTACCGAGATGTTAGGTTCTTGCTTAAAGAGCTTTTTCAGAGCCTTTTGCGACATCTGTTGGGTGAATCCCAGCATTACCAAAGCCGCCATTGCCTCCTCAAAGACAACTCCCGAAGCCTCGCCTGTTTCTTCTATTAACGTATCACCTGCCACTTTTATTTTGTCCTTAAGGTCAACAATTATGCGTTGGGCTGTTTTTGCCCCCACGCCTTTGACCGATTTCAGGACACTGGCGTTGCCCGAGGCGATGTTTTTCTCAAGTTCGACCGCTGGCAGCGACGAGAGAATCATGCGGGCCGTGTTCACTCCCACTCCGCTCACGCTGATGAGCAGCAAGAACAGTTCACGCTCATGCTTGTCGGCAAATCCGTAGAGCAAGTGAGCATCCTCGCGTATTGCTTCATGCACATAGAGGCGAGCTACCTCCATCGACGGCAACTTTGCCAGTGCGTCGTAGGTTGACAGTGATATGTTTATCATGTAACCCAGGCCGTGGTTGTCGAGAACCACATAGGCCGGGTTGAGTTCGGCAATCGTGCCTTTTATATAGTCTAACATAATATTTATTAGTGTTTTACAATTAACTTTGCTGTTTTCTTGCAATGTCCAGCGTTGACTACGACAATGTATATGCCGCTGTCCAGCACATCACTCATGGTGATGTGTGAGTCGCCACACACTGTGGTTGTAGCCACTGCCCTACCCTGCATGTCGAGCAGCACCACCGTGGCAGGGTTGTCGCCGATGCCTGCAACCGCGAAGTCGCCGTTGCAAGGATTGGGCGCTACCGTTATGTTTTCGGCATGTATAGCCTGTACCGATGCCTCGTGCTGCACATGTTTAATAGCTGCATTTATGTCGAGCTTTCCTGCTCCCCATCGTGCTGCGTCGCCTGCGGTGACATAAGCGTCGCGCACCGAAGTGGCGGTGAGCATTTCACGCACCTCGCATGGCGACAAGTCTGGCTTAATTTCCAGGCACAGGGCTATGGTTCCCGTCACCACCGGGGTGGACATGCTGGTGCCGTAGTGCGATGCATAGGGGTAATACACGCCATCGACTGTCACACCGGGAGCACGCAACGTTGTCCCCAAAGCGCTTATGGAGTCATATCGGCTAGCCGACGACACGAGGACAAAGCCTGGAGCCACGACATCGGGACGAGCCATGCCGCGCATGTCGGGACCATAACTCGAGAAATAGGCTATATCTTCAAGCACAGCGCGCGAGTTGAGCAGCTGCGTGCCGTCTTCCAGAGGTCTGAACCTGCGGGTGCAGTAGGCACCCACCGAGATTGCGCTGTCGCCTGTGGCTAGGTCACTTATCGACATCGATGTCATGCCTGTGGACATGCCGCTGATGTTGCTGCGCGTGAACACGAGTCCGCTGCCTGCCCACGAGCACACGCGCTCGCCGTCGCCTGCGGTCAATTTAAGTCCTAGCACGATATCGTCACTGGCGGGTTTCACATTGATTTCGGCCAAGGTGTGATAATGTCCGTTGCAACTCTCCACCGCATTTGATGCCTCGATTTTGCCATCGCTGAAATACTGTGCAAACCGAGGATCGCTATTGCAGTCAAGTATCACAGATTCCTCATCGGGTGCAAGTTGGGGCACTTCCCACGAATATAGCGTTTTTCCTGTCGATTTAGACACAGCGGTAAATATGGCGGTGTGCTGTTTTTCACTTAACGACCACATCGACACAAATCCCGGAGTCCACCCTTGCGCATCGGCATAAGGTGCTATTGTGGTGTAGATAGTGTCGTTGCGGGAAAACGAGTGGTCTATCACGTGCTTGCGATGTCCGTTGTTGGCCGCCGATACCACGCAGATGCGTCCTGGTCCCGACAGTTCGTCAAAGGTGCGGCATAGTTCCGAAGTGCCATCATGAGGGCCTTCCTCCGAGCCGATGCTCATGTTGATAACCGCAGGCATGTTGTGACGCTTCGCCACGTCAAAGATATACCGAACCGAGTTGGCAACATTCACGTCAGTGAGCATGCTGTCGGGCATAGCGCATATCACGAGGTGTGCGCCGGGCGCCACGCCATGCAGTCCGTTGCCCTTGTAGCTGCCCGCCGCAGTGCCGGTAGTGTGTGTGCCATGCGACATCGAAGGATTGTCGGTGGTGAGAAGGGCTATCTGCTCGGGAGTATCGTAATGGCTGCCCGGCAATGTGTAGCCATCGACCACTGGCGCGATGCCTTCAACGTCGGCAGGCAAATAGGCGGCAATCACGCGCGAACGACCTTGCTCGTCGCACAGGTTTATGTGATTGAAGTCCACACCGGTGTCAATCATGCCCACAATAACTCCCTTGCCAGTATAGGCAGCCTCTGCATTGGTGCCGGTCATGAAATCGGGGAAATCTGAATAGATGCGCGCGCTGTCATTGGTCACCCACACGCGGTGAGCCACTTCCATAGCACGCACACCGCCCATCGACGCCACATCGTGCAACCGGCATGCCGGCAAGCTCACAGTAGCCACATTGCCGGTCACACCATGCACCTCGGCCCCGGCAGCCTCAAGGCTGTCGATTGCAGAGGGGCTAACAAGGGTGACAAACGCACCCACACGCTGCTTGTCGGACATAGCCATGCGTGAACGGGCTCCTAGTCCATGGCGAGGCGAGGCATATAGCGCCACGGCTGCTGCCAGCACTATTGTAAATAAATATCTCATTGAAGCAGAATGTTTACCAACGCATTTATATCTTCCACGTCAACATCGTCGTTTCCTGCCACATGGGCACGGCCATAGTAGCGGTCGGGGTCATCACCGCCCAGAATGATATTCGCAAGCACGTTAAGGTCAACGATATCAACCTCACCATCGCCATTCACATCACCGCGAGCCTTGTTGTATTCCCGCAAGACGAGTTCAATTCCGCCTTTGGCGTTGATATATCCGTGCTCACCCGTCTGCGGTGTGTAGGCATAGGGCGGCCTTGCTGTGCTTGCCATCACTTCCTTGATCTGCGCCACATTGAGCGACGGGCAAGCCTGCAGCCACAGTGCCACAATGCCGGTCACGCAAGGAGCCGACATCGATGTGCCCGACTTGACGTACCAGTACTCATAGGTGCCATTCACAGCGAGTCGCTGCGAGTAGGACGACTTGCTGCAATTATAGTTGCTCACACTCGACACCACCTGCACGCCAGGAGCAAGGATAAAGGGATGCACCACGCCATTCAGGTCGGTGCCGTAACTTGAAAAACGTCCCATGGAGCCGAGCGAATAACCTGTGCTATAATAATGTCCGGCATTGGGATAGGTAGTTCGGGCTGCACATGCGCCCACCGATATCGTGTGCTTGCCCGTAGCCATGTCGCTGATCGATATCAAGTCATTGCCATCTGAAAATCCGGGAAGGTTCTCCGATGAGAACGACGCGTTGTTGTTCACGTCCCACACATCTACCTCACCGTCCTCGGCACCGTCGATTGTGAATGCAAGCGCCCTGCCCGAAGTCGTTCTTGCCGCATGCTTGACATATATGCGGTACTTGCCGTTAATCTTATCCACTCCTTGTGTCACATACAAGAAACCCGACGCATACTCGCTCAACACCGGGTCATTGCCCAGGTTGATCACCGTGTCGCCTGGTATGGGTGTCCCGGTGCACACTATTGCGTCTTGGGAGCTATCGTAGATACTATAAGTTATTGACAGCGGTGACTCGGTGCGTGACCACACATCTATCTCCGAGCTATTAGAGGTGCTAACTCCCATAACGCTGCTGAGCGAATGGTCCTGAGCCGTAAACACCTTGTGCATATATCCGCCCTTGCCAGCCTCGTTGCCAGCCGAGAGCACAAATATCACGCCATATTTCTCTGCCAGCTCGTCTATTGTGCGGGCGAGGATTCCTGTGCCGTCGTGCGGGCCGTCATGATTACCCAGACTCATGTTGATCACGCAAGGGCGTCCCACGCTGTGGGCATAGTGCGCGATATATCGAGCTGACACTCCCACTGTATAATCATCAAGCATATTGTTAGGTATGCCAGCAATCACAATCTCAGCTCCGGGAGCCATACCGCCATAGTCACCCACAAGCGAACCGGCAGCAATGCCCGTGGTGTGGCAACCATGCGACATCGCCTTGTCGTCGGTAGTGAGTTTAGCAATCTGCTCGGGCGTGGTATAGTCACATCCAGGCAAAGTGTCGCCATCTATCACCACCATTCCGCCGTCAGATCCAGCGGGATGATAGACGCGGCTGATGCGGCTCTTGCCATTAGCGTCCTTGAACGCCGGGTGGTTGTACTCGATACCGCAGTCCACCATACCCACGATCACTCCTGTGCCATCATAAGCCATGGGCAATCCTTTTCCGGCAAGGATATCATTAACGTGAGTGTTGCTGCGTGCCGAGTCGCAGTGCAGGTGCAGGCGCGATGACGCCGACACTGCCTTCACCCCAGGCAACGAAGCAAGACGCACCAGTGCCTCGGGCGATGCCTCTACTGCAACCAGGTTGCCGAAGCGTGACGCAATCCTCACACCACTCGCACGCAACTGTGCCACCCCAGCCTCATCGGCCGAGACAAATGCCTGGATATTGCGGCTAGCGCCAGCAGGCTTACACACGGCGGCATCACGCATCACAGCACTGCGCAACGCAGGCGACAACTTCGACTGTGCACAAGCACCCACAGCCACCCATGCAGCCAGTATCATCAAAAGAACTTTCTTCATAAAATTTCAGCAAATCGTTTTAAACTACAAAGATACGGCTTTTTCACGAAAAACGAAAGACGTAGAACGAAAAATATCGCAAATAACGCAAATAACGCAAATAACGCAAATAACGTAAATAACGTAAATAACGTAAATAACGGTAATAACGAAATTGACGTAAATAACGAAAAAGGACGAAAGATGAACTGGCTCTCTTTTGATTTGGTCGTGGGCTATTTTTTGGGGCTGTGTTTGCCGGGTTTCGGTAAAAAATATTAACTTTGCGAAAAATTAACCACTATTATGACAAAAACCTACACAAAAGGCGACTACAAGCGGTTGAGCGACCGCATACGCAAGGACCCGGAACATGTGAGCGCCGATGACTACGAGATGCTACATGCGCTGCGTCTCACCTACAAGGAACCCATGGCCACGGTGTTTAACACCGTTGAACGCATGGCGCACAGCATCGACCCTGACTGCATCTGCACTTACCGCATAAAACGCTTTGAATCAATCATAAGCAAACTGTGCCGTTTCCCCGACATGGAGGTGCAACGCGCTGCCGACCTGGCAGGATGCCGATGCATCATGACACGGCTCGACCAGGTGCTCGAACTCTATGACAGAATTAAGAAAAACGAGCACTTGCTACCCTTTGCTATCAAGGGAAAACCCAACAACTACATCGAGAATCCCAAGGAGGACGGCTACCGCTCAATACATCTCAACGTGCAGATGAAAGATGAGAGCAAAAAAGTGGTGGAGATACAGCTGCGATGCATCGAGATGCACAACTGGGCCACCCTCGTTGAAATATCGGACGTCATCTTCCAGGCCAAACTCAAAGAATACGGGTCGAAAGTCAATCCTGACCTTTTCCGCCTGCACCAACTGCTCTCGAAGAAAGATGAGGACCTCACTACCGCAGATTATCTCGAAATTGCACAGATATCAAAGAAATACCGCTACATGGAACGCGTGGGCGGAATTTTCTCGACCAACGGCATCGAGATGCGCCAGCAATGGAACAAGATGAAACTCAAGAACAAGAGGTTCTTCCTCATCTCCACCGGCAGCGACGGCAAGCCCGAGTTTGCAGCGTTTGAAAACTTCGACGAGGCCGAGCGCAACTACTTCGAGTGGTTCACCAACAACGAGAAGAACAGCAACATCGTGCTCACCCGCCTGCGCCACACCGACTTCAACAAGATAAGCATTGCCTACTGTAACTATTTTCTCACCTACAATGCTTCGATGCTGCGCATTCTCAAGGCAGTGGCAATGAGCACTGTGGATATCTACAACCGCCACAAGCTCTCGGAGTTCAGGACCGCCTATCCGCTGTTCTGGAAAATCGTTTACATCTGGCTGGGCGACAAAATCAAGGAAATAGACTATTTCAATAATGACAAGGACGTGCGCAAGTCGTTCAAGAAACGCAACGAGTGGACGGTCTCAATCCAGAACAGCTTCCGCGACGTGAACGGCATCATCAAGACCATGCAGTCGTCGTTCAACCACGGGTGGACCTATTTCTTCCTGCAACGCTTCAAAAAACGCGTGGACCGCGCAGCCAACAAGAGACTACACGAAATACAATCTGTTTCTTAAAAAGTTTAAAAGTTTAAAAGTTTAAAAGTTTAAGAATAAACTACTACAATGAAGAATTTATTTTTACTATTGCTTGCCATAACATGTGTCGCTGGAGCACAAGCCCGCGGTCTCAAGGGCAAGACCATCTACCTTAACCCTGGCCACGGCGGCTACACCACTGGCGACCGCCCCACTGCCACCATCAACCACGAGTACATGGACACGTTGAGCTTTTATGAGACGCGTTCCAACCTGTGGAAAGCGCTCGAGACAGCCCGACACCTCAAGCAAGACGGAGCACATGTGATAATGAGCCGCACTCGCAGCGGATATGTGACACAGGCACAAATGGAACAAGGCATCCTCAATGAAAACCAGGAGAGTCATGCGCTGCCTTCACAGGACAAAGTGGATACCCGCTTCAACCAGGTGGAAACCGCACGCGACGAGTACGGACAGCAACAAATCGTGGGACTAGAACGTATTGCTTGCCAGGTTGACTCTATCAAGCCCGACTACTTCTTGTCAATGCACAGCAATGCCCACACTAACGGCAGCACCGTCAACTACCTGCTCATGCTCTTCCGCGGCGAGACCGGCAAGCCCTACTATGAGAACAGCGACTCGATGGCTCGCGTGATGTGGCCATACGCCTTCGACAACCCGCTTTCGACATGGAGCCACTATGCTGCCGACAAACCCTGCGTCGTGGGCGACATCAGCTGGATGGGCGGCACTCCCCCGGGAACGCCTAACCGCACTGGCGCCACAGGCTACTATGCAGTGCTCAAGTTCAATGCGCCTGGATTTCTCGTGGAAGGTTCGTTCCACACCTACGACCCCGAGCGCCAACGTCTGCTCAACCCCGACTACTGCCGCCTTGAGGGCCTGCGCTACTACCGCGGCATTCGCGCCTACTTCGGCGGCAAACCCGAGAAGGTGGGCTATCTTGCCGGGGCTGTGAAGAGTGCGACCGAGGTTATGGATCATCCACGCTACACCTATCGCGAGGGCAGCGACGACCAGTGGAAACCCATCAACGGCGCCATGGTCTATCTCCTGGACTCTCGCGGAGTCACTGTGCGTGCCTATCGCACCGACGGCGAGTGGAACGGCATCTTCGCCTTCTTCGGCCTCAAGCCAGGCAAATACACCCTGCGATATGAAGCCCGCGGATACGAGACCATGACAGAACAGGTGGTAGTAAAAGCCGACAACACCACCTATGTCCTTCCCAAGCTGGAACAAAAGAACGCTACACGATAAGGCATTTAGACATTAAAACGAGGGCGACGGTTGTTGAAACTGTCGCCCTCGTTCATTTATTGAATATAGGATTAGTCGCTCAGCAATATTTGCATAATTGCATTGATGTCGATCACATCGACGCTATTGTCTGCGTTCACGTCGGCACGGCCGCCATAATTCGATGCGTTATCCTTTCCAAGGAGGATCTTAACGATAATGTTGATGTCGGTGATATCAACATCGCCGTCGAGATTCACGTCGCCAGGCTCGCCAGCTCTGCCGCGCTTAACCACAGTGAGCGACTTCTTAGCAGGAGTAGTGCTCTCGTTGACATCGCTGGGCATGGCATAGATACCCACATTCTTACCGGCAACGATAAGGTTGCCGCCATAGTCAAACGCCATCTGGTAAACGTTGCCGCCACCATCTTGCACGTTGCATGTATAATCTACACTTTTTGCAAGGGTGGGAGTATTGCCATTCCATATCACGTTGAAAAGTCTTAAGTTGCCAGCACCAGTGTGAAGCACAAGCTTGCTCTTGTCCTTGCTGATTGCGAAACCGCCACCAGGAGAACCAGGAATGATTGAGGCATCATTAAATGACTTGTACTGAACGGTACCATTCTTGTCAACATAGAGAAGTGATGCAGCATTACTGGTGTTTTGACCACTTGAGCGGTTCTGGCTCACCCAGATGTTACCCTCATCATCGGCAACCACATTACCATTACCATTAGCCTCGTACGAACTAATATTGTAAGTGAACGAGGGTGCTTGATTCCAGTATTGTGCCTCGCCTATATCGTAACGATGAACATTATTCTTGGGTGACAAGTCTTCATTATATACATACATCCTTGTATTTGCTCCCGTGCCTTGTACCCAAACCGAAGGACTAGAACCTGCTACACCAGCACCTGCTGCATTTGTAAGCAATCCTGTGCTTGTACGTGTAAGGGGACCATCGGCATTGCGGAAGAATGTTTGGAAACCAGCGCTGTAATTTGCGGGGTCAAGCATGAACACACCCGACTGAGCATCACCAAAATCAGGAACATATACCTTGCCATTACCGCCTACAGTGATTCGCAAGTTTTTGTTAAACATGTAACCATCACTACGTTTATTTATGGCAGTACTATTAACGCGTGTCCAATCAGGGTTATAAATATACAAACCATTCTTATCAGACAATCGTGTTGTGGTCCATTCATCAACATAGATATTACCGAAGTGAGGACTCTCGGGTGAGTTGTCCACTGCTACCGAAGCGTTTGTATAACTCCAGTTTGTGTCGCTGTTAAGGCGCTTGAACTCGGTGATGGGGAATCCCTTGAGGGTGATAGCCCATGTGAGTTCCTAACCGGGGTTGCCGGGAAGTTCTTCGTTGGCCACAGTGACTGTGTTGCAGTCCTCTACGATGCCCTTGAGTTGTTTAGAACCCACATCGGTGCCTGTTGCAGCGTCATAGAAGGTGAGGAATGCCTCGCGAGCGTTGTTGTTGGCAACAAAC
>JAGHSP010000052.1 GCA_018065815.1 Candidatus Sodaliphilus limicaballi
ATTGCGCCAGATTATAACATTATAACTTGGCGCAATCTCAATTTTTTCTTTAAATTTGCGCCATATTAATTAGTGTATTATGAAACATCTTTTTACTATTCTCACTGCCGTGCTGGCGGTTTTGTGCTGCCAGGCCCAGCAGGCAATCATGGGCACATGGACCGGGAAACTCTCTGTGGGTGCAGCGTCGCTCACCCTGGCCATTAACCTTTCCTCCGACGACCAGGGCGGTGTGCAATGCACCTTCGACAGCCTCGACCAGGGCGCAAAGGGCATCAAGGCCAGCGTGTCGCATTGCAGCGACGACTCGGTGTCGATAGCCATACCCGCAATCGGCGCGTCTTACGTCGCACACCGCGACGGCGATGTGCTCAAAGGCACTTTCATGCAGATGGGCCAGTCGTTTCCTCTCGACCTCAAACGGGGTGCACAAGTGCTCAACCGCCCGCAAACTCCGGTTGCGCCGTTCCCCTACAAGACCGAGGAGGTGACTTTTACCAACATTGCCGACCTGGCGACCCTGAACGGAACTCTAACCTACCCCGTGGGATATGAGAAGATGAATCCTGCCGATGTTCCCGTGGTGCTCATGGTCACCGGCAGCGGACTCCAGAACCGCGACGAGGAGCTGCTAGACCACAAGCCATTCCTCGTGATTGCCGACTACCTGGCTCGCAACGGCATCGCCTCGCTGCGATATGACGACCGCTGCACAGGCAAGTCAACCGGCGGAGATGTAAAGAGCGCTACAACACTCAATTTTGCCCACGACGCCGAAGCTGGATATGAAAAACTGAAATTGCTGAAAAAGTTCGGTAAAATCGGCATTTTAGGCCATAGCGAGGGCGCCAACATCGCGTTCATCTTGGGCTCATGGGAAAAGGCCGATTTCGTCGTTTCGCTCGCCGGCGTGGGAGTGAAGGGTGACACTGCCCTCACTGCACAGGCCAACTGCATCATGCGTCTCAACGGCATGCCTGGCACTGCCGACACCAAGCAGTACCGCAACATGGTGCTCATGCAGAACAATCCCTGGTTCACATGGTTTGTCAACTATGACCCGGCTAGCGACATCGCCGCTACACGCTGCCCCGTTTTTGCCGCTGGCGGCGACAAAGACTGCCAGGTGGTTTCGCCGCTCAACCTTGACGGCATAAAGAATGCTTTGCACGAGGGAAAAGATAACCGCTTCATTGAATACCCCGGCCTCAACCACCTGTTCCAGGAATGCAAGACAGGCAACCCCGCCGAATACCGGGAAATAGAACAAACCATATCCCCACAGTTACTGAAAGACCTCACCGAGTGGATAAAGAACCTGAAATAAACTGCTCCCACGGAGACACAGAGTTCAATTTTTTGACCAAAAGAACAAAAAAAGAACACGAAGAAAATTAATTCTTCTAATTTCTTTTAATTTCTGTAGTTAGAGCTAGTTCTGTGCGAGATTGTCCTATTGGTGAGTAGTTACAT
>JAGHSP010000380.1 GCA_018065815.1 Candidatus Sodaliphilus limicaballi
GCTACACGCTCTACTCTTGCCGACTACCGCAGCAGCGGCTTCTCGCGCGGACACCTGTGTCCCAGCGCCGACCGCCTGTGCACAACCGAGCAAAACGAGCAGACTTTCTTCTTGAGCAACATGCAGCCCCAGTGGCAAAGCCACAACGCCGGTCTGTGGGAGCGCATTGAGAGCCAGGTGCGCGACTGGAACAGCAGCTACTACCGCGACACTCTCTATGTGGTCAAGGCTGCAACTATCGCCGATGTAGAACTCAACGGCACCAAGAGCGCTGGCGTTTACACCGAGAAGTGCAACAACCGCCTGCCCGTTCCCAAGTACTTCTACTGCGCACTACTCGCAGTCAAGAACGGCCAGTATCAGGCACTCGGTCTATGGACAACCCACAGCGACGATGCACAGTCTTCTACAACCATCAAGAGTTGTGCCATCAGCATCGACGAACTGGAACGCCGCACGGGCATAGACTTCTTCTGTAACCTGCCCGACGACATAGAGGAAGCCGCCGAAGCAACGTTCGACACCTCCTACTGGGGACTATATTAAATAGTTTTCGTAATTATTAAATAGTTTTCGTAGCGTAGCGTTTCGTAGGCCACAACGTGTCCGTTTCGTAAAAAAAATTTTGCTTTTTCGCAAAAAAACACTACCTTTGCGGTCTAATTACGGAATTTTTTCTTTAATTGAAAATTTTAACATCACTAAATAACACTAAATGAAAGCATTTGTATTCCCTGGCCAGGGTGCACAGTTCGTAGGTATGGGCAAAGACCTCTACGAAAACAACGCACAGGCCAAAGAACTCTTTGAGAAAGCTAACGAAGTACTCGGTTTCCGCATCACCGACCTCATGTTCAACGGCACCGAGGATGACCTCAAACAGACCAAGGTTACCCAACCCGCTGTGTTCCTGCACTCTGTAATCCTGGCGCTCACCATGGGCGAGGAGTTCTGCCCCGACATGGTTGCTGGCCACTCACTCGGTGAGTTCAGCGCACTCGTTGCTGCTGGCGTTCTCCCCTTCGAGCAGGGCTTGAAGCTCGTTGAAACACGTGCGCTCGCCATGCAGAAGGCTTGCGAGGCTGCTCCCTCTACCATGGCTGCAATCATCGGCATGCCCGACGAGAAAGTTGAAGAAATCTGCGCTACCATCGAGGGCGTTTGCATTCCCGCAAACTACAACAGCCCCGGACAGGTAGTTATCTCTGGCACATTCGAGGCTATCGAGGCTGCTTGCGTTAAGTTCAAAGAGGCTGGTGCAAAGCGCGCTCTGCCCCTCAAGGTGGGCGGTGCATTCCACTCTCCCCTCATGGAGCCCGCACGCGAGGAACTCGCCAAGGCTATCCACGAGGCCGACTTCAGCGCACCCAAGTGCCCCATCTACCAGGATGTAGATGCTATGCCCCACACCGATCCTGCCGAAATCAAGGAAAACCTCATCAAGCAGCTCACCGCTCCCGTACGCTGGAGCCAGATCATGGCTGCCATGGTTGCCGACGGCATGACCGAGGCTGTTGAAGTTGGTCCCGGCAAGGTGCTCCAAGGTCTCATCGGCCGCACCTACCGCGACGTCACAGTCACAGGCAAGCAGTAATAAACTGCCAAGGTTCATAACACAACCCTAGAAAGCCTAGCCCCGTCTAGCTTTCTAGGGTTAATTTATTCCCCATTCTCCTATTCCGGCAACAGTGGCATCGAGTACTCCGAGGCCCGCCTCGACACCCCACCACCCATCTTTCCACACATTTCCACATCGCTATCCCCACTATTTCGTGTTTTCTTGAACAAAGTTTGCTATAATTTCAAGATTTATAGTTATATTTGCATGTTGATAGAAAACTAAAAACTAAAAACATATTTTGTTATGAAACGTACATTTTCAACAATTGCCGCAGTTGCCATGATTCTTGGCACCGGCACTGGCTCAGCCCAGGCCCAAGGTCTGTTTAATAAAATCAAAAACAAAGTCAAGGAAAAAGTCGAGCAAAAGATTGACAACGCCATCGACAAGGCGGTTAATGGCGCTGTTGACGGAGCGACTAATGCTGCCAAGGGTGCTGTGAACGGCAGCAGTGAGGACTACGATCCCGTTGCCAATCCCGCAGGTGCTCCCTCTGCTCAATCACAAGCCCCAGCCACTGCCGATGTGTCTAATGTAAAGAGCGACTTCGTGCCCGGCAGCATAGTTGTCTTTGAGGACAAGGTGAGCGGTGAGCAAGTGGGCGAGTTCCCCAGCAAGTGGGACCTTGAGCGCGGTAATGCCGAGATCGCTACCGTCAATGGCGAGCAGGTTATCGAGTTTGCCAAGGAAGACTCTTGGATCAAACCCCTCATCAGCAAGAACCCCAAGAACTACTTCGGCGATGAGTTCACTGTGGAGTTTGACCTCATGTACACCGAGGGTGGTTTCGAGATTGACTTCATGCATCCCGACGAGAGAAGAGACAGTGAGATATTCACCTTGACTTGGGGTAATAATTATGCATTAAGACTTGACTATGTGCGTGCAAGTTCTGAGAGCAATACAGACAAGGAAGGTGATAGTACCCAAGACCAGAAAACGCAACTCAACGACAAGCGTTGGCATCACTATGCAATCTCATTCAACAAGCGCGTCATCAAGGTTTATGTTGACGGTATCCGTTACATGAATGTGCCTGCTGCTAAGGCGGGTGCCGGATGGATGACATTCTTCTTCCGTGGCGATCAACCTGCCTACATGAAGAATGTGCGCATTGCTCGTGGTGGCGGCGAAGTATATGGCCGCAACGCTACCGATGCAAGCGAGGGCGCAATTGCCAAGGCTATCGCCGAGACTGGCAAGTTTGTTACCAATAATATCCTCTTCGAGACTGGCAAGGCCGATCTGAAGCCCGAGTCAATGGA